>NZ_LGCW01000031.1:0-25801 GCF_001279365.1 Streptomyces sp. NRRL F-5755
CTCCCGAAACCCCCGGCCCCACCTCCATAAACCCCGACCCCGACCCCACCCCCGCCTCCGTCTCCACCGCCCTCCCGGATGCGCCCGATCCGCCGGCCGCGCCGCCGGCCGGTGGGCCGCGTCGGGAGCGGCGCGGGCCGGCCAGCCGTGATCAACGCGGGGGTCAGGGCGCGCGTGAGGGACGCGGCGGCCGGGTCCGGCGTGGCTGGCGTGACCGCTGTGACGCCCGGGACAGCGTCCGCCGGTCGAGCCTGCCCGGCAATCCGCGGGCCGCCGCCGCGGCCCGCCAGTTCGTCCGCGCCGTACTGGCCGACTGGCTCGTCCGGTCGCTGCCCGGCGCCGACACCATCGGCGACCGCCTCGCCGACGAAGCGGTCCTGCTGGTCAGCGAGCTGGTCACGAACGTCGTCGTGCACGCCGGGACCACCGTCGAGCTGCTGTGCCGCCTGGAGAGCGAGCCGACGCCGGACGGCGGGCGCGCCGTGGTCGTCGTGGAGGTGTCCGACCACCACCCGGCCCGTGCCGTACGGGCGCGCCAGGCGTCCACCGTCGACGAGACCAGGGGCCACGGCCTGCAACTGGTCGGCGCGGTCGCCGACTCCTGGGGCATCACGTACCGGCGCGACCTGAAGACCGTGTGGTTCCGGCTCCTGGCCGGGGCGCACGGCCGCGCGTACGGCCCGCCGGCCCGCTTCTCCCACGACGACCCGGACCTCCAGCGCGACCTGCGGGCCGCCGAACTGCTGGCCCCCGCGCCCGTCCGCCGGTCCCCGGCGCGGCGCTCCGACGCCGACTGGATCAACCACGGCGCCCTGTCCTTCCTTGCCGAGGCGTCCGACCTGCTGTCCGGGCAGCTCGACGAGGAGCAGGTGGCGCTGCTGGCCGCGCAACTGGTCGTACCGCGGCTCGCCGACTGGTGCGCGGTGTGGCTGTACGACGGCGGCAGCCGGGACAGTTCGGGCGCGCCGCCGCGGCTCGCCCGCGTCTGGCACTCCAGCGAGGGCCGCATCGACGCGCTCCGTATGGCCCTGGAGAAGGAACCGCTGGTGCTGCCCGTACCCGGTCCGCAGCGCGACGGTGCCGGGGCCGCGGTGCCCTGGCCCTGGCCGCAGGAGCCGAGCGGGTACGGGCCGGGCGGCGCCGCGCTGGCCTGCCGGCTGCTGGCCGGCGGCCGCGACCAGGGCGCGCTGCTGATCGGCCGCGCCGGGCTGATGCGCTTCCCCGACGAGGTCGTGGGCCTGATAGAAGATCTGACCCGCCGGGTGGCCCGCGCCGTCGCCACCGCCCGCGCGTACCGCAACCAGGAGCGGATCAGCCAGGTGCTGCAGCGCCGCCTGCTGCCGCGGGGCCGGCCCACCGTCCCGGGCCTGGAGTCCTCCGTCGTGTACGAACCGCGCGAGGGCGCCTGGGCCGGCGGCGACTTCTGGGACCTGTTCGACGCCGGGGACGGGCGCTGGTGCTTCGCCCTCGGCGACGTGTGCGGCAGCGGCCCGGAGGCCGCCGCGGTCACCGGCCTCGCCCGGCCCGTCCTGCGGCTGCTGGCCCGCGACGGGTACGGCGTCGGCGAGGTGCTGGACCGGCTCAACAAGACGATGGCCCGTGAGGCCGCGGACTCGGTGGCTGCCGTCGCCGCGGCGGTCGCGGCGGCGGGCCCCGGCCCGGACGCCGCCGTCGAACTGCGCGCCGAGGCCGAGCAGACGCGTTTCCTCTCCCTCCTGTACGGCGAGATCGTGCCGCACGCCGACGGCACGGCGGGCGCCCGCTGCACCCTCGCCAGCGCCGGGCACCCGCTGCCGCTGGTCCTCGGCACGGGCGGCGGCGTACGGGTCGCCGCGGCGCCGCAGATGCTGCTCGGGGTGGTGGAGGACACATCGTACGAATCCGAGTCCTTCGACCTGGCGCCCGGCGAGACGCTGCTGTGCGTCACGGACGGCGTGACCGAGCGGCGCTGCGGCCACCGGCTGTTCGACGACGATGACGGCCTGGCCGGCCACCTCACCGCCTGTACGGGCCTGGGCGCCACCGCCGTCGCCGAGCACATCCGGCGGGCGGTCCACGAATTCGCCACCACCCCGCCGGACGACGATCTTGCGCTGCTGGTGCTCCAGGCGACGGAGCGGCGGTAGGGGAGGAAGCGGCGGGAGGTACGGCAGCGACGGGAGGGACGTAGCGGCAGCAGCGGCCCGCCGGGGCGCGGCCACCGGGCCCGCCCCGGCCTCCTGGCAGCTCCCGCCAGGCTCCCCGCCGTATGCCGGACAATGGAAGGCATGCCTTCCGCACTCCCCGATGGTGAGCCCATGCCCGAGGACGGGGCGCTGCCCGGTCACGCCCTGGCCGGCGCGAGCACCCGGCCGCTCGGGTTCTACCTGCACGTGCCGTACTGCGCGACGCGCTGCGGCTACTGCGACTTCAACACGTACACGGCCACCGAGCTGCGCGGCTCGGGCGGCGCGCTCGCCTCGCGGGAGAACTACGCGGACACGGTCGCCGAGGAGATCCGGCTCGCCCGCAAGGTGCTGGGCGACGACCCGCGGCCGGTCGAGACGGTCTTCGTCGGCGGCGGCACGCCGACCCTGCTTCCGGCCGCCGACCTGGGCCGGATGCTCGCCGCGATCCGCGACGAGTTCGGCCTGGCGGACGGCGCGGAGATCACCACCGAGGCCAACCCGGAGTCCGTCGACCCGCGCTACCTGGCCGAACTGCGGGAAGCCGGTTTCAACCGGGTCTCCTTCGGCATGCAGAGCGCCCGGCAGCACGTCCTGAAGATCCTCGACCGTACGCACACGCCCGGCCGCCCGGAAGCGTGCGTCGCCGAGGCGCGCGCGGCGGGCTTCGAGCACGTCAACCTCGACCTGATCTACGGGACGCCCGGCGAGTCGGACGACGACTGGCGGGCCACGCTCGACGCCGCGCTCGGCGCGGCGCCCGACCACGTCTCCGCGTACGCGCTGATCGTCGAGGAGGGCACCCAGCTGGCCCGCCGCATCCGGCGCGGCGAGGTCCCGATGACCGACGACGACGTGCACGCCGACCGCTACCTGATCACGGAGGAGGCCCTGTCCGGCGCGGGCTTCCACTGGTACGAGGTCTCCAACTGGGCCACCTCCGAGGCGGCCCGCTGCCGCCACAACGAGCTGTACTGGACCGGCGCCGACTGGTGGGGCGCGGGCCCCGGCGCGCACAGCCACGTCGGCGGCGTCCGCTGGTGGAACGTGAAGCACCCCGGCGCCTACGCCCAGGCCCTCGGCGAGGGCCGGTCCCCCGGCGCGGGCCGCGAACTCCTCTCGGCCGAGGACCGCCGCGTCGAACGCATCCTCCTGGAACTGCGCCTCGCGGCCGGCTGCCCCCTGGACATCCTCGCCCCGGCCGGCGCGAAGGCCGCCGCCCGCGCCCTGACCGATGGCCTCCTGGAGCCCGGCCCGTACGAGGCGGGGCGGGCCGTACTGACCCTGCGGGGGCGGCTGCTGGCGGATGCGGTGGTGCGGGATCTGGTGGACTGATCACTCACTCGGGTGAACCGCGCATTGGCCGCGCCGTTCCGCCTACCCTGGTCCATAGTCTGACGCCGTACACGCGGCGACAGAAAACGGAGGCCATGGAGATGACCGCTGTGGATGAACGCCGGATGCCAGAGCTCTTCGAGAACCTTGATGTTCCCGACGGCCTCAAGGTCGAGCTCCTCCGGGGGGAAATTGTCATGATGGCGAGCCCAGGTCTGGTGCATAACTGCATCGTGACGAGCGTGATGGACCAGATCCCGCGGCAGGATTGGCTGCGCCTTCAGATGCAGGATGTCGACATCCTCAGCGAGAACAGTGAGCCGGTCCCCGATCTCACGGTGCTGGAGCAAGCTGCCCGACCGGCGTCCGGGCGGCTTGTCCCGTCCGAGGTTGTCACGCTGCTCGTCGAGGTCGTCTCCAAGACCAGCGTCGAGCGTGACTACGCCATCAAGCGCTTCGTCTATGCGGCAGGGAAAGTTCCCGCCTACCTGATCATCGACCCCATCATGGCCCAGTGCGTCCTCCTCACCGACCCCATCGGCACCGGCGAGAAAGCCGACTACACCGCCCAACGCATCACCAAGTTCGGCGACCCCGTACCCCTGGACCTGCTCGGCATAAAGCTGGACACCACCGAGTTCCAGACGTTCACCGACGTCAGGCCCCACTCCCACCCGTAACAAAGTCGATCAGCTCCTCCACCCGCCCCAGCAGCGCCGGTTCCAGGTCCTTGTAGGAGTGGACCGAGCCGAGGATGCGCTGCCACGCGGCGCCCGTGTTCTCCGGCCAGCGCAGGGCCCGGCACACGCCTGTCTTCCAGTCCTGGCCACGGGGGACGGCCGGCCAGGCGGGAATGCCGACCGAGGACGGTTTCACGGCTTCCCAGACGTCGATGTACGGGTGGCCGACGACCAGGACGTGCTGGTCGGTGACCGAGGCGGCGATGCGGGATTCCTTCGAGCCGGGGACGAGGTGGTCGACCAGGACGCCGAGGCGGGCGTCGGGGCCGGGGGAGAAGGAGTGGACGATGGCGGGGAGGTCGTCGATGCCTTCCAGGTATTCGACGACGACGCCCTCGATGCGCAGGTCGTCGCCCCAGACGCGTTCGACCAGTTCGGCGTCGTGGCGTCCCTCCACGTAGATGCGCCCGGCGCGGGCGACCCGTGCGCGGGCGCCGGGGACGGCCAGCGAACCCGACGCCGTACGGGCGGGGCCGCGCGCGGCGGGCCGGGCCGACG
Organism: Streptomyces sp. NRRL F-5755; assembly: GCF_001279365.1. Classification (NCBI taxonomy): domain Bacteria; kingdom Bacillati; phylum Actinomycetota; class Actinomycetes; order Kitasatosporales; family Streptomycetaceae; genus Streptomyces; species Streptomyces sp. NRRL F-5755. The sequence goes on from NZ_LGCW01000031.1 coordinate 4,739, forward strand.
GCCGTACGAGGGTGACGGGCTTGCCGTCCAGCAGGAAGCCGCGCGGCGTCATCGGGAAGACCCGGTGCTTGCCGAAGCGGTCTTCGAGGGTGACCGTGGGGCCCTCGGCGGTCTTCTCGCAGCGGATCACCGCGCCGCAGAACCCGGTCACGGCCTCCTCGACCACCAGGTCCGGCTCCGCCGCGACCTCGGGGGCCGGCTGCTGCTTCTTCCACGGCGGGGTCAGGTCCGGGCCGTACTGTCTGCTGCGCATCCGACAGACGATAAGAAGGGATGGCCGGTCAGCGTCGCGACACGCCGAAGCGACGGCTGAGCGCGTCACGTTGCTCACGGACGAATCGGGCATCCACGACAGCACCGTGCCCGGGTACGTACACCGCGTCCTCCCCGCCGAGCGCCAGCAGCCGGTCCAGCGCGGCGGGCCACTGCCCGGGAACCGCGTCCGGCCCGGCCTGGGGTTCGCCGGACTCCTCGACCAGGTCGCCGCAGAAGACGACCTCGGGCGAGCCGTGCGTGCCGGGGACGAGGACCACCAGGTCGTGGGCGGTGTGCCCGGGGCCGACGTTGGCGAGCAGCACCTGCCGGCCGCCGAGGTCGAGGGTGCGTTCGCCGGAGACGAGGTGGTGCGGGCGGACGAGGAGGTCGGCGGCCTCGGCGGCGGCGTCGGGGTCCACGCCGTACGACACCGCGTCGCGCCGCAGCTCTTCCTGGGCGCGCGGCAGATACGTGTCGAGGCCCGCCGCACCGAAGACCTGGACGCCCGCGAAGGCCGCGGCGCCCAGCACGTGATCGAAGTGCGGGTGGGTCAGCGCGACGTGCGTCACGTCACGGCCCGCGATGCCGCGCAGTTCGCGGCGCAGCCGGGCGCCGTCCCGGAGCGTCGCGCCGGTGTCGACGATCAGCACGCCGGTGGCGCCGACGACGGCGCCGACCGTCTCGTCCCAGCCGGGCATCCGGCGCCGCCCGACTCCCGCGCCGAGCTCTTCCCACCCGGCTTCTTCCCACGTCGTACGCATACCGGGACGCTAGCCGCCGGGGGCGGACCTCCGCCCGCCGGACCGTCGGACCCGCGCCTTCCGGGCCGCGATACGGTGGCCCGCCGGACCGGTGGTTCCCGGCCTCCCGTACGTACGCGGGGTCCGCCTCCCGTACGCCGCGATGCGCCGCCGCGGCCGTGCCGAGCACGCCCCCGGTACCGCGGCCCTTGCCCTGCCCACGTGACCCGGCCGTACACTTGGTCCGGGTCTGGCACTCGGACCTGATGAGTGCCAGGGAAGACGACCCGGGAAGAAACCGGCCCCGCGCCGGTGACACGGCCGGACTGGAGGTGTGCGCGATGCTCAGTGAACGCAGACTCGAAGTGCTGCGCGCCATCGTCCAGGACTATGTCGGGACCGAGGAGCCGGTCGGCTCCAAGGCGCTGACCCAGCGGCACAAGCTCGGTGTCTCACCCGCCACGGTCCGCAACGACATGGCGGCGCTGGAGGACGAGGGCTTCATCGCCCAGCCGCACACCAGCGCCGGACGCATCCCCACGGACAAGGGCTACCGCCTCTTCGTCGACAAGCTGGCGGGCGTCAAGCCGCTTTCCAGCCCCGAGCGGCGCGCCATCCAGAACTTCCTGGACGGCGCCGTCGACCTCGACGACGTGGTGGGGCGCACGGTACGGCTGCTGGCGCAGCTCACGCGGCAGGTCGCCGTCGTGCAGTACCCCTCCCTGACCCGGTCCACGGTGCGCCATGTGGAGCTGCTGTCGATGGCCCCGGCGCGGCTGATGCTGGTCCTGATCACGGACACCGGCCGGGTCGAGCAGCGCATGGTGGACTGTCCGGCGCCGTTCGGCGAGACCTCCTTGGCGGACCTGCGGGCGCGGCTGAACAGCCGCGTGGTGGGCCGGCGGTTCACGGACGTGCCGCAGCTCGTGCAGGATCTCCCGGAGTCCTTCGAGCAGGAGGACCGGGGGACGGTCTCGACAGTTCTGTCGGTGTTGCTGGAGACTTTGGTGGAGGAGACCGAAGAGCGGCTGATGATCGGCGGCACCGCCAATCTCACGCGCTTCGGGCACGATTTCCCACTGACCATCCGGCCGGTGCTGGAGGCTCTGGAGGAGCAGGTGGTGCTCCTCAAACTGCTCGGGGAGGCCAAGGACTCCGGCATGACCGTACGCATCGGGCATGAGAATGCCCATGAGGGCCTGACGTCCACATCGGTCGTCGCGGTCGGCTACGGTTCGGGCGACGAGGCAGTCGCCAAACTCGGCGTGGTCGGACCGACCCGCATGGACTACCCCGGAACGATGGGAGCGGTACGCGCAGTGGCACGTTACGTCGGACAGATCCTCGCGGAGTCGTAAGTGGCCACGGACTATTACGCGGTCCTCGGCGTACGGCGCGACGCCTCGCAGGACGAGATCAAGAAGGCTTTCCGGCGGCTGGCGCGCGAGCTGCACCCGGATGTGAACCCCGACCCGAAGACCCAGGAGCGGTTCAAGGAGATCAACGCCGCTTACGAGGTGCTCTCGGACCCGCAGAAGAAGCAGGTCTACGACCTCGGCGGCGACCCCCTCTCGCAGGCGGGTGGCGGCGGCGGGGCCGGCGGCTTCGGCGCGGGCTTCGGCAACTTCTCCGACATCATGGACGCGTTCTTCGGCACCGCCTCGCAGCGCGGACCGCGGTCCCGCACGCGGCGCGGCCAGGACGCGATGATCCGGCTGGACGTCGAGCTGGACGAGGCGGCCTTCGGCACCACCAAGGACATCCAGGTGGACACCGCCGTCGTCTGCACGACCTGTTCGGGCGAGGGCGCCGCGCCCGGCACCTCGGCGCAGACCTGTGACATGTGCCGCGGCCGCGGCGAGGTCTCCCAGGTCACCCGGTCCTTCCTGGGCCAGGTCATGACCTCCCGGCCGTGCCCGCAGTGCCAGGGCTTCGGTACGGTCGTGCCGACCCCGTGCCCCGAGTGCGCCGGCGACGGCCGCATCCGCTCGCGCCGTACCCTCACGGTCAAGATTCCGGCCGGTGTGGACAACGGCACGCGCATCCAGCTCGCGGGCGAGGGCGAGGTCGGCCCCGGCGGCGGCCCGGCCGGCGACCTGTACGTCGAGATCCACGAGCTGTCGCACCCGACGTTCCAGCGGCGCGGCGACGACCTGCACTGCACGGTCACGATCCCGATGACGGCGGCGGCGCTCGGCACGAAGTGCCCGCTGGAGACGCTGGACGGCGTGGAGGAGATCGACATCCGGCCCGGCACCCAGTCCGGCCAGTCGATCCCGCTGCACGGCCGCGGCGTCACCCACCTGCGCGGCAACGGCCGCGGTGACCTCATCGTGCACGTCGAGGTCATCACGCCGAACAAGCTCGACGCGGAGCAGGAGGAACTGCTGCGCCGCCTCGCCAAGCTCCGCAACGAGGAACGCCCGCAGGGACAGTTCCAGCCGGGGCAGCAAGGGTTGTTCTCGCGGTTGAAGGATGCGTTCAACGGGCGGTAGGTCCGTACGGACGGCTGGACGGAACGAAGCGACGGCGGTCGGGCTCCATGCCCGGCCGCCGTTCTCCGTCCGCGCCCGAAGTGCCCCGATCGCCAGGCGTGTTTGATCTTGGTGTGGACGGACCCGGTTCGGGGCCGGGCGTGTGGCGTGACACGATGTGCGCATGCCCACAGCGCTGACCGATCTCTGCCGTTATCCGATCGCGCAGGCCCCGATGGCGGGCGGGGTGGCCCGCCCGGAGCTGGCCGCCGCCGTCTGCGGAGCAGGCGGGCTCGGCTTCCTGGCCGCCGGGTACAAGACCGCGGACGGCATGTACCAGGAGATCAAACAGCTGCGCGGGCTGACCGACCGGCCCTTCGGCGTGAACCTCTTCATGCCGCAGCCCTCGCTCGCCGAGAACGCGGCCGTCGAGGTCTACCGCGAGCAGCTCGCGGGCGAGTCGGCCTGGTACGAGACCCCGCTGGACGAGATCGACCCGTACGGCGGCGTCGACGACGGGTACGAGGCCAAGCTCGCCATCCTGCGCGAGGACCCGGTGCCGGTCGTCTCGTTCCACTTCGGCTGTCCCTCGCGCGCGGTGCTCGACGCCTTCGCCAAGGTCGGTACGTACACGATCGTGACCGCCACCACCGCGGCCGAGGCGCAGGCCGCGCAGTGGTCCGGCGCCGACGCGGTCTGTGTGCAGGGCATCGAGGCGGGCGGCCACCAGGGCACCCACCGGGACGACCCGCAGGCCGACGGCACCGGCTCCGGGATCGGGCTGCTGTCGCTGATCGCGCAGGTGCGCGAGGCCGTGCAGATACCGATCATCGCGGCGGGCGGCCTGATGCGCGGCTCGCAGATCGCCGCGGCGCTGGCGGCGGGCGCGGCGATGGCGCAGCTCGGTACGGCCTTCCTGGTCACCCCGGAGTCGGGCGCGCACGCGCTGCACAAGCAGGCGATGACCAACCCCCTGTTCACCCGTACGGAGTTGACCCGGGCCTTCTCCGGGCGCCCGGCCCGCGGCCTGGTGAACCGCTTCCTGCGCGAGCACGGCCCGTACGCCCCGGCCGCCTACCCGGCCGTACACCACCTGACCTCGGGGCTGCGCAAGGCCGCCGCGAAGACGGGCGACGCGCAGGGCATGGCGCTGTGGGCGGGGCAGGGGCACCGGCTGGCGCGGCAGCTGCCGGCCGGGCAGCTGGTCGAAGTGCTGATGGCGGAACTGGACGCGGCGCGCGCCGGGCTGGGCCTCGGCGCCGGACAGGGCTCCGGTCCGGCGGCACACCCGGACCAGCAGGCCGGTCCGGGTGTCACGGGTGAACTGGGAGGTGCGCTGTGACGGCGCCGGTTTTTCTTGTCGACAGTGTCCCGGGCCCGGGGGAGACCGTGCTGGACGGGCCCGAGGGCCGGCACGCGGTCTCCGTGCGCCGGCTGCGCGCGGGCGAGCCCGTGGTGCTGACGGACGGGCGCGGCAGCGGCGCGGTGGGCGTGGTGCGGGCCGCCGAGGGCAAGGACCGGCTGGTCGTGGAGGTGACCGGTGAGCAGGCCGAGCCGGAGCCGGTGCCGCTGATCACCGTCGTACAGGCGCTGCCCAAGGGGGACCGCGGCGAGCTGGCCGTGGAGACCATGACGGAGACCGGCGTGGATGCCGTCGTCCCGTGGGCCGCGTCCCGGTGCATCACCCAGTGGAAGGGCGAGCGGGCCGCGAAGTCCCTGGCCAAGTGGCGCAACACGGCGCGCGAGGCGGGCAAGCAGGCGCGCCGGCTGCGCTTTCCCGAGGTCACCGACCTGATGTCGACCAAGCAGGTCGCGGCGCTGCTCGCGGAGGCGGATTTCGCCGCCGTCCTGCACGAGGACCGGGACGCGGGCAGCGCCCCGCTGGCGTCCGCCGAACTGCCGTCGTCCGGCCGGATCGTGCTCGTCGTCGGCCCCGAAGGCGGCGTGTCGCCGGAGGAGTTGGCGGCGTTCGAGGAGGCGGGGGCCAAGGCGTACCGGCTCGGGTGGAGCGTGCTGCGGACGTCCACGGCGGGTACGGCGGCCACGGCGCTGCTGCTGGGCCGTACGGGGCGCTGGAGCTGACGTAGCGTCAGGAGACGGGCGGCGGCGTGCCCGTAATAGCTGAAGGGCGGGGCCGCGGCATGCGTGATGCCGCGGCCCCGCCCCCGTGGTGTCGCCTGCCGGATCAGACCAGCTCGGCGTTGAGGGTGATGTTCTTGACGCCGGCCAGCGCCTGGCTCACCGGGCAGTTCTTCTTGGCGTCCTCGGCCGCGGCCCGGAAGTCCTCCTCGGACAGACCCGGCACGCTGGCCTTGACCGTCAGCACGATGCCGGTGATGCCCTCGCCCGGCTGGAACGTCACATCGGCCTTGGTGTCCAGGGCCGCGACGGTGTAGCCCTTGCCGGCCAGGCCGTGCGAGAAGGCCATCGAGTAGCAGGACGAGTGGGCCGCCGCGATCAGCTCCTCGGGGCTGGTGACGCCGTTCGGCTGCTCGGCGCGGGCCGGCCAGTTCACGTCGAAGGTGCCGACGTTGGAGGACGACAGGGCGACGCTGCCCTTGCCCTCCATGAGGTTGCCTTCCCAGTGGGTCTGCGCGGTGCGGGTGGTTGCCATGGTGGATGACTCCTGGTCGTGGGCGGTTGGCGGTCTGTGTGGATCAGCTTAGTGATTCCGGCCCGGCGTACGGCGGGACCCGGACAGGCGGAACGCGGCGGTCCGTACGGGGAGGGACCGGACGGTACGCGGTCCGTACGGGCGGCGGCGCACACTGGCCGAGCCGGGACTGTTGGTCCGGGGGCGGTGGTGGGACGCTGCCGGACATGGGGTCCATGGGGCGCTTACGAGACGTACCGCACGTACGGCCGCGGCTCGCGCGGACCGGCAGGTCCCGGGCCGGATCGGCCCGGCGCGGCAGGCTGCTCGCGGTGGTGGGCGCCGCGGGCGCGGCGGTCGTCGCGGTGTCCGCGTGCGAGCCGGCCGGCGGGCTGAACACCTCGTCGATCGCCTACACCACCGACCAGGCGGGGACCGCGGCGCTCAAGCGCATCGGCGTGAACGTCAGCTGGCTGAGCTGTACGGCGACCGTTCCGCGCGACCAGCAGAGCACCGCCAACGCCACGGCCACGGCGAGCCGCCACACCGTCGTCACCGTCGACTGCCAGGGCCAGACCGCCCACCACAGCAAGATCACCATCACCGGCCGGGTCACCTCCGAGGTCGACGGCCGCTGCGTACGCGGCCGGCTGACCGCGCGGGTCGCGGGGCAGGTCGTCTTCCAGGTGGGCGTGCTCGGCAACTGCGACGCGGACGAGCCGACCGGCACCCCGCGGCCGACCGTCACCCACACCGTCCAGCCGCCCAGCAGCGGCCACACGTCGCACGAGCCGCCGTACACCCCGCCCGTCACGGTCACGGTCACGGCGCAGCCGTCGAACCCGGAACCCGACCCGGACCCGTCGCCCAGCGACACCTGTTCGGACGACTCGCACGACCACGACGGCCAGGGCAACCAGAACGGCAACGGCCACGACAACGGCAACCACGACGACCAGGGCAACCAGAACGACGACGGCAACCACGACGGCCAGAACGGCAACGGCCACGACGGAAAGGACGGCCAGAAGCCGACCTGGGCCGCCGACCACTGACCACCCGTCCGGCGCGCCGCCCCGGGCTCCTCCCGCCACCGGCCCGGCCGCCGCACCACCTCCCGCGGGCGGCCCGGTAACATCCGGACCCTAAGACGTGATGGCAACCCGGGAGGAGCCCACCGGTGGCGGGAGAACCGCAGGCCGACTGCCTGTTCTGCAAGATCGTGGCCGGCGAGGTGCCCGCGACGATCGTGCGGGAGACCGAGACGACCGTCGCCTTCCGGGACATCAGCCCGCAGGCGCCGACGCACGTGCTGGTCATCCCCAAGGTGCACTACGCCAACGCCGGTGAGCTGGCCGCCGCCGAGCCGCGCATCGCCGGCGAGGTGCTGAGCGAGGCCGCCGCCGTGGCCGCCGACGAGAAGGTCGACGGGACGGGCTACCGCATCATCTTCAACACCGGCCCCGGCGCGGGCCAGACGGTCTTCCACGCCCACGCGCACGTCCTGGGCGGCCGCGACCTCCAGCGCCTGGTCTGACGGAGCGGGAGCCCGAGCGCCTTGTCCGTACGCGAATTCGTCGTCCTCGGCACCGCCAGCCAGGTGCCCACCCGGCACCGCAACCACAACGGCTATCTGCTGCGCTGGGACGGCGAAGGCATCCTCTTCGACCCCGGCGAGGGCACCCAGCGGCAGATGCTGCGTGCCGGGGTCGCCGCGCACGACATCAACCGGCTCTGCGTCACCCACTTCCACGGCGACCACTCGCTCGGGCTCGCCGGGGTCATCCAGCGCATCAATCTGGACCGGGTGCCGCACCCGGTCACCGCGCACTTCCCGGCGAGCGGCCGGCGCTTCTTCGACCGGCTGCGGTACGCCACCGCCTACCGGGAGACGGTGCGGCTGGCCGAGGAGCCGGTGGCGGCCGACGGGATACTGGCCGGCACCCCCTCGTACACCCTGGAGGCGCGCAAGCTGTCCCACCCGGTCGAGGCGTACGGCTACCGACTGGTCGAGCCGGACGGGCGCCGGATGCTGCCGGAGAAGCTCGCCGCGCACGGCATCGCCGGACCGGACGTCGGCCGGCTCCAGCGGGAGGGCGCGCTGAACGGCGTCACCCTCGACGAGGTCAGCGAGATCCGGCGCGGCCAGCGCTTCGCCTTCGTCATGGACACCCGGCTGTGCGACGGGGTGCACGCGCTCGCCGAGGGCTCGGACCTGCTCGTCATCGAGTCCACGTTCCTGGACGAGGACGTACGGCTGGCCACGGAGCACGGCCACCTGACGGCGGGCCAGGCGGCGCGCGTCGCCGCCGACGCGGGCGTGCGCCACCTGGTCCTCACGCACTTCTCGCAGCGCTACTCGGACCCGTCGGAGTTCGAGCGCCAGGCGCGGGCCGCGGGCTTCGAAGGGGAGCTGACCATCGCCCGCGACCTGATGCGCGTCCCGGTCCCCAAGCGCACCTGAGGGCGGGACGCGTTCGCCGTCCGGCGGATCAGGGCAGGAAGTACATCGGGTTCGGCAGCTTGAACGTCTTGTCGCCGTAGCCGCCGTTCAGGTCGCTGTACTGGTCGCCGAAGTTGGCGACGATGTCGTAGCCCTGCGCCTCGATGTGCTTGCGGGTGCCCGACTTGAACTGGACCGTGGTGCAGTTGGCGCCGCACGGCAGGTAGGCCGGCGGGTTCTTCTTGTCCTTCAGGTAGACGTGGGTGCGATCCAGCGGCACCTTGTAGCCGACGTTCTTCAGGTTGCGCACGCTCCATTCGCGCTGCGCCTCCTTGCGGCCGGTGACGAAGAAGACCTCGTACCCCTTGCCGCGCGCCCAGTTGACGAGCCGGTCCATGCCGAAGACGGGCGCCATGTCGGTGCTCGCCAGGTACGCGTCCTGGGCCGCCTCGGTGTGGTGGAAGCCGACCTGGAGCTCGTAGTTGTACGTCAGCAGCGTCGTGTCGTCCATGTCCAGGACGATGGCGGGCTTGCCGTGGTGCTTCTTCCCGGCGGCCTTGGCCAGGTACGTGCGGGCCGAGTCGGTGATGCCGCGCACCTGCTTGGCGTAGTTGCTGCGGGGCGAGGCGTAGTGCTGCCCGTCCGCGGTCACCGTGTCGCCGTAGTACGCCTTGATCTTGTCCTGTACCTGGGTGAGGTTCGGGACCTCCCTGTCCGTACGCGGTATGGAGTGTTCGGCGGTGGCCTGGCCGACGCCGAACGCCGCGGTACCGGCGACGACCGCCGTGACGGCCGCGGCGCCGAAGCGGACACGACGGCGGGAGAGGAGGGGGTGGCGCATGTGCTGCTCCTAGGTGAACGGTGGGGGCCACCTAGGTTTAACAGAGCCTTTACGCGGTCATCTACGCGCGAAGATTCAACGGTTGGCAAAGGCTGTCCGGTTCGCGGTGGTCGCCGGGCCCGCCGGCGCCGTTGACGCTGCCCATCCGCCTCCTTACGCTCCGTCCCCATGGATGGACACCGTCTACGTACGGAAACGCAGCCCACGCCTCCTCCCCAGCCGGCCGGCGCCCCGCCGGCCACCGCCATCACCGCCGTCCACCTCACCCCGATCCTCGTCGCCGACCCGCCCCTGCTCAACGTCCAGGGCGTCCACCAGCCCCACACCCCCCGCCTGATCATCGAAGTGACCACGGCGGGCGGTGCGACCGGCCTCGGCGAGACCTACGGCGACACCGCGTACCTCGATCTCGCCCGGCCCCTGGCCGACGCGCTGATCGGCCGTCAGGTCACGGAGCTGAACACGCTGCCGCTGCTCGCGGCCGAGGTCTGCGGCGACTCCCCGGCGGCCACCGGCGCCGACGATGTCACCGCGGGCGGTCTGCGCGGCGTGCGCACCGCCGACAAGCTGCGCCTGTCCGTCCTCTCCGGCTTCGAGGTGGCCTGCCTGGACGCGTGGGGCCGGCACGCCGGGCTGCCCGTGCACGCCCTGCTCGGCGGCAAGGTCCGCGACCACGTCGAGTACAGCGCGTACCTCTTCTACCGCTGGGCCGCCCACCCCGGCGGCCGTGGCGAGCCCGACGACTGGGGCGCGGCCCTCGACCCGCCCGGCATCGTCACCCAGGCCCGCCGCTTCCGCGACACCTACGGCTTCCGCTCCTTCAAGCTCAAGGGCGGCGTCTTCGAGCCCGCACAGGAGATCGCCGCGATCCGGGCCCTGGCCGCCGCCTTCCCCGGCCACCCCCTGCGCCTCGACCCGAACGGCGCCTGGAGCGTCCCCACGTCCCTCCACGTCGCCCGCGAACTCGGCGATGTCCTCGAATACTTGGAGGACCCCACCAGCACCACCGCCCACATGGCCGAGGTCGCGTCCCGTACGGACCTCCCGCTGGCCACGAACATGTGCGTCACCACCTTCCCCGAGATCCGCGAAGCCTTCACCCGCGACGCCGTCCAGGTCGTCCTCGCCGACCACCACTACTGGGGCGGCCTGCGCAACACCCGTGAACTGGCCGCCGTCTGCCGCGCCTTCGGCGTCGCCCTGTCCATGCACTCCAACACCCACCTCGGCATCAGCCTCGCCGCCATGACCCACGTCGCCGCGACCGTGCCCGGCCTCGCGTACGCCTGCGACACCCACTACCCCTGGCAGACGGAGGACGTGCTCACCGAACGCCTCACCTTCCGGGACGGCCGCCTCCCGGTGCCCGACACGCCCGGCCTCGGCGTCACCCTCGACCGCGACCGCCTCGCGGCCCTCCACGCACGCTGGCTCGCCGACGACGGCACCCTGCGCGACCGCGACGACGCGGCGGCGATGCGGGCGGCCGATCCGGGGTGGGTGGTGCCCCCGGTGCCACGGTGGTGAACGGTGCCGAGCCGTGCGTCCCGGCCGCTGACGGGCCGGCGCTCCCGGCACCCGGGGCGCGTACCGTATTCATCCCGTACGTGATCTTTGGAGGGAGCTGTACCGATGGCACAGGAAGTGCGTGGCGTCATCGCGCCGGGGAAGAACGAGCCGGTGCGGCTGGAGACGATCCTGGTGCCGGACCCCGGGCCGGGCGAAGCCGTGGTGAAGGTGCAGGCGTGCGGGGTCTGCCACACCGACCTCCACTACAAGCAGGGCGGGATCAACGACGACTTCCCGTTCCTGCTGGGGCATGAGGCGGCCGGCATCGTGGAGGCCGTGGGCGCGGGCGTCACCGACGTGGAGCCCGGCGACTTCGTGATCCTCAACTGGCGCGCGGTGTGCGGCAAGTGCCGGGCCTGCAAACGCGGCCGCCCGCAGTACTGCTTCGACACCCACAACGCCCGCCAGAAGATGACGCTCAAGGACGGCACGGAGCTGACGCCCGCGCTCGGCATCGGTGCCTTCGCGGACAAGACGCTGGTCGCGGCCGGGCAGTGCACCAAGGTCGACCCGGAGATGTCCCCGGCGGTGGCCGGACTGCTCGGCTGCGGCGTGATGGCCGGCATCGGCGCGGCCATCAACACCGGCGCGGTGGGCCGCGGCGACTCCGTCGCGGTGATCGGCTGCGGCGGCGTGGGCGACGCGGCGATCGTCGGCGCGCGGCTGGCCGGCGCGTCCCGGATCATCGCCGTGGACGTGGCGGACCGCAAGCTCTCCATGGCCAAGACGATGGGCGCCACCCACACCGTCAACTCCCGCGCCGCCGACCCGGTCGAGGCGATCCGCGAGCTGACCGACGGCTTCGGCGCCGATGTGGTGATCGACGCGGTGGGGCGCCCCGAGACGTACCGGCAGGCGTTCTACGCCCGCGACCTGGCCGGCACGGTCGTGCTGGTCGGCGTGCCGACGCCGGAGATGAAGCTGGAGCTGCCGCTGCTGGACGTGTTCGGCCGCGGCGGCGCGCTGAAGTCGTCCTGGTACGGCGACTGCCTGCCGTCCCGCGACTTCCCGATGCTGGTCGACCTGCACCAGCAGGGCCGTATCGACCTGGCCGGCTTCGTGACCGAGACGATCGGCATCGAGGACGTGGAGCAGGCGTTCGAGCGGATGCACCACGGTGACGTGCTGCGTTCGGTGGTGACGCTCTGATGGCGGCCCGCATCGACCACCTCGTCACCTCCGGCACGTTCTCGCTCGACGGCGGTACGTGGGACGTGGACAACAACGTGTGGATCGTCGGGGACGACATCGAGGCGGTCGTCATCGACGCCGCGCACGACGCCGACGCGATCCACGCGGCCCTGGACGGCCGGACGCTGCGCGCGATCATCTGCACCCACGCCCACAACGACCACATCGACGCCGCCCCCGCGCTCGCCAACCGCACCGGCGCGATGATCCACCTGCACCCGGACGACCTGCCGCTGTGGAAGCAGACCCACCCGGACCGGGCGCCCGACGAGTCGCTGGCCGACGGCCAGGTGCTGACCATCGGGGGCGTCGACCTGACCGTGCTGCACACCCCCGGCCACGCCCCGGGCGCGGTCTGCCTGTACGCGCCGGAGCTGGGCGAGCACGGCACGGTCTTCACCGGCGACACCCTCTTCCAGGGCGGCCCCGGCGCCACCGGCCGCTCCTTCTCCGACTTCCCGACCATCGTCGACTCGATCCGGGAGCGGCTGCTGACGCTGCCCCCGCGGACCGAGGTCCGTACCGGACACGGCGACGGCACGACGATCGGCGCGGAGGCACCGCACCTGGACGAGTGGATCAAGCGCGGGCACTGAGGACTTTCAGATGCCGGTGGTGGCCGCCCGCTCCAGAATGCGGGCGGCCACGGCCGGTGAGTCCACCAGCGGATGCAGCGCCATCGCGCGCAGCGCCGCGTCCCGGTCCTTGAACTCCGCCGCCTCGACGGTCGCCAGCTCCACGGCCTTGAGCTGGAGCATCAGCCCCAGCTGGTCCTCGCGCAGGGGGGTGCACGGCAGCGGCCGGGCGCCCCGCGCGTCCACCTCGCACACCGTCTCGATGATCGCCTCGGGCGCGAGCTGCGGCACGGTCGTGCCGTTGCGTACGTTCAGGATCAGGCGCGCGTGCCGGTCGCCCGCGATGGCGCGCATGACCGCCAGCGCCACCTGGTCGTAACCGCCGCCCTCCAGATCACAGGTGTCGCGCTGCCAGCCGCCGGTCGCCTCCCGGCTGTGCGCCATGTACGTCTCCTCGCGCTCCAGCCGGGTCCGCTCCCACAGTGCGTACGCCTCCTCGGGAGAGGCGCCGGACGCCGCCTCGAAGAAGCCGCCCTGCTGCTGGTCCAGGAACTCCCCGCGCGTCTCCTCGGTGTTCACCAGAGAGGAGAGCGTCTCGCGGCGGAAGTAGTAGTAGTGCAGGTATTCGTTGGGGATCGAGCCCAGCGCCCGCAGCCACTCCGCGCCGAAGAGCTTGCCCTCCTCGAAGGAGGTGAGCGCGTCGGGATCGGCCAGCAGGCCGCCCAGCAGATCCGTACCGTCCTCGCCGGTCAGGGAACGCAGCCAGCCCAGGTGGTTGAGGCCGACGTAGTCGTACGTCACCCGGTCCGGATCGGCGCCCGCGGCCCGCGCCGCCCGCCGCACCAGCCCCACCGGCGAGTCACAGATCCCGATCACCCGCTCGCCCAGCACCTGGGACATCGCCTCGGTCACCGTCCCGGCCGGATTGGTGAAGTTCACGACCCAGGCGTCCGGCGCCAGCGCCGCCACCCGCTCGGCGATCCGCAGCGCCACGGGCACCGTGCGCAGCCCGTACAGCACACCGCCCGCGCCCACCGTCTCCTGCCCCAGCACCCCCGCGTCCAGCGGAATCCGCTCGTCCGCGATCCGGCCCGCAGTGCCGCCGACCCGGATCGCGGAGAACACGAAGTCGGTGCCGCGCAGCGCGTCGTCCAGCGAATCGGCGATCCGTACGCGGACGGGAGACGGCCTCCCCGGCCCGCTCCGCCGCTCCGCCTGCCGGGCCAGCACGGAGGCGATCACGGCCACCCGCCGCGCGTCGGTGTCGTACAGCGTGACCTCGGAGACGGCCTGCGCGGGATCGTCCAGGAGCGCGCGGTGCACGAGCGGTACCCGGAAACCCCCGCCGCCCAAAATCGTGAGCCTCATGGGCCGGAACGTACCGTAAGCATCGGGCACACTGACGGCACGCGCACACAAGAGAGGGGCAGGCACGGTGAGCGCACACGATGTCCAGCGGACCCCCGGAAACGGAACGGGCGGCCACGTCCCGCCGGGCCCCGCGCCCGCGCTCGACCCGCTCGCCCCCGTACGCGCCGACGGCGACCCGGCCACCGACGTCTACCTCACCGGCACGGTCTTCCTGGACATCATCTTCACCGGCCTGGACTCGGCCCCCGTACGCGGCACGGAGTCCTGGGCCCGCGGCATGGGCTCCAGCCCCGGCGGCGTCGCCAACATGGCCACCGCGCTCGCCCGCCTGGGCCTGCGCACCTCGCTCGCCGCGGCCTTCGGCGACGACATGTACGGCGAGTACTGCTGGGAGGCGCTGGAGCGCGGCGAGCACGTCGACCTGTCGATGTCCCGCACCGTCGCCGGCTGGCACTCGCCGGTCACCGTCTCCATGGCGTACGAGGGCGAGCGCACGATGGTCTCGCACGGCCACGAGGCGCCCAGCGGACCCGCCCGCACCGCCTTCGACGGCAAGCACGCACCGGGCTGCCCGCCGCCGTCCCGGGCCTGTGTCGCCTCGCTGACCCCCGGCAGCCCCGAGGGCTGGCTCGGCTGCGCCGCCCGCCGCGGCAGCCGGATCTTCGCCGACGTCGGCTGGGACGACACCGGCCGCTGGGACCCGGCCGACCTCGCCGAACTGGAGCACTGCGAGGCATTCCTGCCCAACGCGGAGGAGGCGATGCGCTACACCCGCCTGGACTGCCCGCGCGCCGCCGCCCGCAAGCTGGCCGACCTGGTGCCGGTCGCCGTGGTCACCCTGGGCGCCGAGGGCGCGTACGCGGTCGACGGGCGCACCGGCGAGACCGCCGAGGTGCCCGCCATCGCGGTCGAGGCGATGGACCCCACCGGCGCCGGCGACGTGTTCGTGGCGGGCTTCGTCACCGGCTCGCTGGCCGGCTGGCCGCTGGCCGACCGCCTCGCCTTCGCCGGACTCACCGCCGCCCTCTCCGTACAGGAATTCGGCGGCTCGCTGTCCGCGCCGGGCTGGGTGGAGATCGCGGCATGGTGGCAGCGGGTGACCGCCGCGGGGGCGTACGGACGGACACCGGACGGCGGCCCGGCGCGCGCCTGCGACGTGCAGGACGCCGCCGCGCTCCGCCGCCGCTACGCCTTCCTGGACGCGCTGCTGCCCACCGCCGCCCGCAGCTGGCCGCTCGCCCGCGCGCTCCCGACCATCGGATTCCGCCGCCCCGCGTGAGCGGTCCGTCACGCGGGGAACATGGGAACAGGGGAACGCCGGAAAAGGCTTCGGGCTTGTCAGTGCACCGTCGTACCCTTGGTATCCCAAGGAGCCGAGCCGCGGGGCAGCAGTCCGCGGCGCAACGAATGGGGGATGAGCAGGCCACAGAGCCGGCCCATGACTCAGACACCTACACGACCGCAGGCGCACGCCCAGTTCACCGTCCCCGCCAAGCATCCGATGGTGACGGTCCTGGGGTCCGGAGACGCCCTGCTGCGGGTCATCGAGAACGCCTTCCCGGCCACCGACATCCACGTACGGGGCAACGAGATCCGGGCAACCGGCGACCCCGCGGAAGTGGCCCTCATCCAGCGCCTCTTCGACGAGATGATGCTCGTCCTGCGCACCGGCCAGCCGATGACGGAGGACGCGGTGGAGCGCTCCATCGCCATGCTGCGCTCAGCGGCGGACGGCGAGGGCGCGTCGAGCGAGACCCCCGCCGAGGTGCTCACCCAGAACATCCTGTCCAACCGCGGCCGCACCATCCGCCCGAAGACCCTCAACCAGAAGCGCTACGTCGACGCCATCGACCAGCACACGGTCGTCTTCGGCATCGGCCCCGCCGGCACCGGCAAGACCTACCTCGCCATGGCCAAGGCGGTACAGGCCCTCCAGTCCAAGCAGGTCAACCGCATCATCCTGACCCGCCCCGCCGTAGAGGCCGGCGAACGCCTCGGCTTCCTCCCCGGCACCCTCTACGAAAAGATCGACCCGTACCTCCGCCCGCTGTACGACGCCCTCCACGACATGCTCGACCCGGACTCGATTCCGCGGCTGATGGCGGCGGGGACCATTGAGGTGGCGCCGCTTGCATACATGCGTGGTCGTACGTTGAATGACGCCTTCATCATCCTCGACGAGGCCCAGAACACGAACCCCGAGCAGATGAAGATGTTCCTCACCCGGCTCGGCTTCGATTCGAAGATCGTGATCACGGGTGACATCACGCAGATCGACCTGCCGGGCGGCACGAAGAGCGGGCTCAAGCAGGTGCAGGAGATTCTGGAGGGGCTGGACGACGTGCATTTCTCGCGTCTCACCAGCCAGGATGTCGTCCGGCACAAGCTGGTCGGCCGTATTGTCGACGCGTACGAGAAGTACGACAGCCAAAACGGCCGGCGAACCTGAGAAACGAGAAGCAGCACTTCATGTCGATCGACGTCAACAACGAGTCCGGTACGGACATCGACGAGCAGGCGATCCTGGACGTCGCCCGTTACGCCGTGGCCCGGATGCGTATCCACCCGCTCTCCGAGCTGTCGGTCATCGTCGTGGACGCCGACGCCATGGAACAGCTCCACCTCCAGTGGATGGACCTCCCCGGTCCGACCGATGTCATGTCCTTCCCGATGGACGAGCTGCGTCCGCCGGCCAAGGACGACGAGGAGCCCCCGCAGGGGCTCCTCGGTGACATTGTGCTGTGCCCGGAGGTCGCCAAGAAGCAGGGCGAGGAGGCGCCGACCCGGCACAGCATGGACGAGGAGCTCCAGCTGCTGACCGTGCACGGCGTGCTGCATCTGCTCGGGTACGACCACGAGGAGCCCTCGGAGAAGGCCGAGATGTTCGGCCTCCAGGCGGCGATCATCGACGGCTGGCGCGCCGAGCGCGGGCTGACCGGGCCCTCGCCGGCCCCGACCGTCACCTGACGGCGGGTGCTCCGGTGACCACCCAGCTGATCGCGGTCGCGGTCCTCCTCGTCGTCGTCGCCTGGCTCGCGGCCTGCGCCGAGGCGGGCCTCGCCCGTACGACCAGCTTCCGGGCCGAGGAGGCCGTACGGTCGGGGCGGCGCGGCAGCGCCAAGCTGGCCGCCGTCGCCGCCGACCCCGTCCGCTATCTGAACGTGGCGCTGCTGGTGCGCGTCGGCTGCGAGATGGCGGCCGGCGTGCTGGTGACGTACGCCTGTCTGCGCTCCTTCGAGGAGACCTGGCAGGCGCTGACCGTGGCCATCGCGGTGATGGTGCTGGTCTCGTACGTCGCGGTCGGCGTCTCGCCCCGTACGATCGGCCGCCAGCACCCGCTGAACACCGCCACCGCCGCGGCGTACGTCCTGCTGCCGCTGGCCCGGATCATGGGCCCGATCCCGCGGCTGCTGATCCTCCTCGGCAACGCGCTCACCCCCGGCAAGGGCTTCCGCCAGGGCCCCTTCGCCTCCGAGGCCGAGCTGCGCTCGCTGGTGGACCTCGCGGAGAAGGAGTCGCTGATCGAGGACGAGGAGCGCCGGATGGTGCACTCCGTCTTCCAGCTCGGCGACACCCTCGTACGCGAGGTGATGGTGCCGCGTACGGACCTGATCTCGGTCGAGCGCTTCAAGACCATCCGCCAGGCGCTGACCCTCGCGCTGCGCTCCGGTTTCTCCCGTATCCCGGTGACCGGCGAGAACGAGGACGACGTGGTCGGCATCGTGTACGTCAAGGACCTGGCCCGCAAGGTGCACATCAGCCGGGACGCCGAGACGGAGCTGGTCTCCACGGCGATGCGCCCCGCGGTCTTCGTACCCGACACCAAGAACGCCGGTGACCTGCTGCGCGAGATGCAGCAGGACCGCAACCACGTCGCGGTCGTCATCGACGAGTACGGCGGCACGGCCGGCATCGTGACGATCGAGGACATCCTGGAGGAGATCGTCGGCGAGATCACCGACGAGTACGACCGGGAGCTGCCGCCCGTCGAGGACCTCGGCGACGGCCGCTACCGGGTCACCGCCCGGCTGGACATCGGCGACCTCGGCGAGCTGTACGGCTTCGCCGAGCTGGACGACGAGGACGTGGAGACGGTCGGCGGCCTGCTCGCCAAGCACCTGGGCCGCGTCCCGATCGCGGGTGCCACCGCCGAGATCGACCTCAGCGACAACCCGTCCGCGCTGTCGCCGAAGGCGCTGCGGCTGACCGCCGAGGCCCCGGCCGGCCGCCGGAACAAGATTGTCACGGTGCTCTGCGAGCCGGTCAGGGGCGAGGGGGAAGCGGAGTCCGGTCAGGACTGATGGTGGTGACGGGGCCGCGGCTGGCCGGGCTGACTGTTTGGTGAAGTGGCCGCGGCGAGGTGGCCGTGGCCGGTCAGGTCCGGGAGGCGGCGAGGCCGCGGGTGATCAGGGCTTGCGCTGGCGCCGGAGCGGCAGCCGGTCCGGAGCGACCGCCACGAGCAGTCCGGCGAGCGCCGTGGTGGCCCCGGTGACCACCACGGCGGGCCAGCCGCCGCCGGACCACGCCACCGTCCCCGCCAGCGATCCGACGGCGATGCCGAGGAAGCGCAGGGTGAAGTAGAGGGTGTTGAGGCGGCTGTGCAGCGCGGGGTCGAGCCCGAACAGCGACGTCTGCGACGCGGCCTGACTGCCCCAGACCCCGACGTCCAGGACGATCACCCCGGCCGGCAGCCAGGCCAGGGCGCCGCCGCCCGGCAGCAGGAGCAGCCAGCCCACGATCACCAGGCCGATCAGCGCCGCGAGCGCCCCGCGCCGCCCGAACCGGTCGGCCAGCCGTCCCGCGTACGGCGAGGCCAGCGCGCTCGCCGCGGCCACCAGCCCGAACAGGCCGATCTCGGTGGACCCGTACCCGTACTGCCGCTCCAGCAGGAACGTCAGCGTCGTCCAGAACGCGCCGAACGCGATCCCCACCAGCGCCCCGGAGACGGTGATCCGCCGGACCGGCGGATGGCCGGCGAACAGCCGCGGCAGGGAGGCGAGCGTGGTCCGGTACGGGGCGGAGGCCGCCGCCGGGACGCGGGGCAGGACCCGGCGCAGGACGAGCACGGTCAGCAGCGTCAGCACGCAGGAGCAGCCGAAGACCGCGCGCCAGCCGACCTGCTCCGCCAGCGCACCCGAGTACGCACGCGAGGCCAGCACTCCGACCAGCAGACCGGCCTGTACGGTGCCGACCACCCGGCCCCGGCTCGCCGCGCCGCCGCCCGCGGCCAGCGCGACGGCGAGCGGGGCGACCAGCTGCGGTACGGGCGAGAGCAGACCGACCGCGAAGCCGGCCACCACCAGCCAGGCGACGGTGGGCGCGAGGGCACAGGCGGCAAGCGCGACGGCGGAGGCCGTGCCGAGGCCGAGGATCAGCCGCCGTCGGTCGTGGCTGTCGCCCGCCGGGACCAGCAGCAGGATGCCCGCCGCGTAGCCGAGCTGGGTGGCGGTGGGAACCGCGCCGAGGACGCCCGGGGCCACCCCGAACGAAGCGGCGGCTGCGCCCAGCAGCGGCTGGTTCAGATAGACGTTGGCGGCCGTGACAGCACTGGTCGCGGCGAGCAGCAGCGCCATCGGGCGGGTCAGGCCGGGGCGGTGCGGTTGGCCGGTGCGCGGAGGAGCGGAAGCAGGTTCGATCACATGAGACGACGCTAGGACGGGCGCGTGGTGGCAGGCTTGTGTTGTAGCGCCAAGATGTGTCGAGAACGTGCCAGGTGCGGGGGAGGACAGAGCTCAGGCAGGTGAAGGGCAGCCCAGCCCGGTGGAGCCCAGCGCACGGAGCGGGGCTGGGTACGGGAGACGAGCGGAGGCGAAGGTCGTGTACGGCAAGAGCGAGCACCGCGACGACTACCAGAACGTGCCCCGACCGGTCGCCGCGATGGCCCGCGACCTGCCCGACGGCCACCACATCCCCGACCACCATCACCCCCGCGCCCAGCTGATCTACGGCACGACCGGCGCGATCACCGTCGCCACCGGGCACGGCGTATGGGCGGTCCCCGCCACCCGCGGCGTATGGGTGCCCGCCGGCCTCACCCACGCGATGACCTGCGCGGGCGCGGTCGCCATGCGCACGCTCTACATCACGCCGCAATCGGCCTGGCACCTGCCGGCCGACCCCACCGTCGTCTCGGTCTCCCCGCTGCTGCGCGAGCTGATCGACGAGGCCACCCGCATCCCGGTCGAGTACGACCAGCGGGGCCGCGACGGCCGGGTGATGGAACTGCTGCTCCTCGAACTCGCGCCACGGCCCGTACCGGCGCTGCACCTGCCCGCACCGGCCGACCCCCGGCTCGCGGACCTCTGCGCGGCAATCCGCCGCAGCCCCGGCGAGCGCTGGACCACCGCGTCCGCCGCGGCCCATGCCCACCTCAGCCCGCGCAGCCTGCACCGCAGGTTCGGTGCCGCGACCGGGATGAGCCTGGCCCGCTGGGTCCAGCAGGCCAGACTCGTACACGCCGTCACCCTGCTCGCGCGGGGCACACCGGTCACCTCCGTCGCGACCGGCCTCGGTTACGCCACCCCCAGCGCCTTCACCGCCATGTTCCGGAGGGCGCTGGGGACCACGCCGTCGGCCTACTTCGAGAGCACGTAGGCGTACGGGAGCGGTGGCGGCCCGGCCGGTGTGCTTCCGGGCCGGGGGATCGTGTAGTGTCCTCCGAGTTGCCACGAAGCCGTAACGGTTCCGCGGCGGCCACTCGCGCCGTACAGCGGCGATCACTACTGCACGACTCCCGAACGGGACCGATTTCGGCATGCCGGAATTCCGTTCCACCGGCTCGATTATGAGTCACCGGGAAAAGCCGCTAAAGTAGTGATCACGCCGGAAGGCGCGAACAACCCCCCTCCGACGGGGAATCGGTTCCATATTCGAACCGGTAGCTTCTTTCACCGGAAGCCCGGAACGGAAAACGGATCTGATAGAGTCGGAAACGCAAGACCGAAGGGAAGCGCCCGGAGGGCCCGGTGAAACGGGACCGAAGGAAGCGTCCGTTCCTTGAGAACTCAACAG
>NZ_LGCW01000032.1:0-24758 GCF_001279365.1 Streptomyces sp. NRRL F-5755
GAACAGCTCCCACAGGCTGTCCGGCACCATCCGCTCGACAAGAGGGGCAGTCACCATCCCAGACTGCCGCAAGATCACACCAAACGAAATGACGTCTTAACCGCGACGAGTTCGTCCGTCTGCGTACAGCGGCGGGCAATGGAGAAACCGACGTCGGCGCTGCCTTCGACGCCCTCGACGCCGATCGCGACGGACTGGTCGACCGTGACGCCTACCTCGCGAGCATTCACGATTTCGTCACCACCGGCAGCTCACCGATGGCCGCGGCATACGGCACCGGCCGGCGCTCGGAAGCTGCCCCCGAGCCGGCACGGAACTGATCAGCTTCTGGCAGGGGGACCGCTTACTGATTGCTATGCCGTCCGCCTTGGACTGGCCAATGCCGTACACGCTGAGCGACACACCAACATCCCCTGCCGATGTCGTTGCTCCCGCGTCACCGTCCACGTGGTCGTAGCCGATGATGCCCGCGACTGCTCTGGCGATGCCATCACGCGGTGACCTACCTCTCGGCCGTCACCCAGGCCCGGCCTCCGCCGGACGCGACACAGGCGGGGGCACGTTGCCGTCGTTGGCGACCTTCTCCAGCCATAGGACGAGGGTGACGCCCCGGCGGCTGTACTTCTTGACCTGCAAGGCTTGCTGTCCGATTCCGGGACGGCAGCCAAACAAGCGGTGGTGGGATGGCCCCGCCCCTCGACGTCGTGTCGGGGAACCGGCCCATCCCGAAGCCGGGTGGGCGTCCGCGCGGGGCCTCCGCGGTGAGGATGCGAAACATGAGCTGGCGCGAACGGCGCCCATACACCGCATAGGGATCACCATACTGGTCTGAGCGTCACGGTCCTGAAGAAGAAGCGGACAGGCGATACCGACCGAGTGAACAAGGCTCCGAGCGTAACTCGCCGTCAACACAGCGCCGATCTTGCATATGTGCAAGCGGCTCCATCGCAAGCGGGCAACGCTGCCATTTAGCCACGCCTCGTCAGCACTTCGCTGCTTGTCGTAGGCGCACGCTTTACAGCGCCGCTGCCCGCTCAGGCCCGGCGTACTTACACATCGGCTTGTTTGTGGTCTGTACCTACGCAGCCGCCGGAGACAGACTCCAGCCCGACGTTTCAACCCCAGCGTCAAGCCAGCCCGCTTGGAGGCCCGATGAGGTATGTCAGAACCGCCCTCGTGACGGCAGCCGCCGCTCTGACCGTTGCAGTTTGTGTACCGGCGGTTAGCCGAGCCAGCAATGACGCCGATAACACCCCCGAGAGCGCGCAGACGAGAACACTCACGACGGCTGAGGCGGAGAAGCGCCCCTGCGGATTGTCCGTCGACCAGCCGGGAGGTACTGGTACTCCGGCATGGATCTACTGGAATAACTGCTGGTCGGACAACCACGGCCTGAAAGTCACTCCAGTATTCTCCAACGGCCAGGGGAACACGTACACCTACGTTTCCAGCTGTCAGTACATCGCGCCCGGGCAAACCAAGGCGTGGTACCTGCGTGCGGACCAATTCCCTCCGGAAGCAGCCAGCGTCACCGGAGTCACGTACTGCAAGTGAATTCTGCTCACGCTCCTCAGCATACGTTCTGTGATGGCCGTCGTGTCGCCGTCACACCGAACACTGACTGCAGGCAGGAAGGACTGGCAGGAAGATGACGGCTCGCTCAGCACGTGGGAAAAGAAGACTCAGAATCTTGGCGGTGGTCGTGCCGCTCATTGCATGCCTTACCGCGCCTGCTGCGCTGGCTGAAGACGCTTCTGCCGGGCCGCATAGGAGCAGCGCCGAGCGCCTCGGCATGGGCAAGCCGGTCGCAAGGGTGGTTGAGTTGCCGTATGACGGGGCCGGACAGGCGAAGGATGCGGCCCAGCCCGGACCCAAGCAAGCCCCGGCATCTCCCGAGACGACCCGGCGCAGGTCGCTGGAGGCCGCTCAAAGCAGGGGCAGCCATTCGTATGTCGACACCTCTAAGGTGCCACTCGACGGGCACGGCAGAGTAGACAAGAGGGCTTTGCGCTCTGACACACCCCCGACCGGTTGGGGCAGCCAACCGCCTGCCGAAGCGAAGGAATGCTTGGACCGGCCGGCAGCTGAGTCCATGGCCGGAGAGACATACAGTCGCTGGATCTGGTGCCAGAAGCACCAGATGGGCGTCGTCTACGCCTGGGTCGACGGGGACGGCCGAGCACACGATCTGGGCACGGCAGCCATGAAACTTCACACCGTGACCGTGGGAAACGGGCAGGCCCGCGGCGTCCGCACGTACATCCAGGTCCAGTCGGTGACATACGATCCCGAATTCTCGCTCGATCCCGAAATTGCCGTCCGGATCATGCAATGGGAGCAGGAGGTAAGCAAGCTCAAATCCTACATACTCGCCGAGTGCGTCCAGACTTCCACCTACTGCCAGTCATCGCCTGGTGCAGTGGAGCACAGCTGGAAGGAGTGGGATTCGCGCCCTACCCAAGAGTGGCTGTTCTGGGACACGCACTCCAGGGAAGAAGCCAGTAGCGCCGACGACAAAGTGCTCTTCCACCAATGGCATCTCCGCATCGGAGGCAGCGGCGGGGCTTACACATACCGCCCAGGAGTCTCAGCCGACCGCACAATCCGTTGCGACTCGGCAACGTACTTCTCTCTCTTCGGCGTGCCTTATAACAAGGCGTGCATAAACTACGACGTCGTGCCGCACCTACAGTACAAGATCAGTGACAGTCGTGTCACTTCCGTAGCCCGTCACATCAGGCATGCCCAGAACGATCCGGGAAACACATACCCCGCCATCGGCTACAAGGTAATACCCGGAAAGTACACAGGGAAGTGGGACAATCTGGGATTGACCAGGGTGCTGGGTGGAAGTGCTACGCACCAGAATAATGTCGCAGAGAAGGACCGCGCCTGCAAGAGATTGCCGCCCTATGAGACGAATGGATTGCCTGAGGCGCCGAAGCCCGGCGAGGACTGCGATGAGTATCCATTCGCCACCACCGAGCAAGGTGCCGCCAGTCCCTACTGGGATTTCTCCGTCCGCGCGGTGCCGAGTAGTGAGAACCAATCAGCCGGTGGCCTGCTCGGCTGGTACTACTTCAGGGACCGTATTCTTACGGCTCAGGACCCGTTCTGGGTAGATATCCAGGACTGAGGGACGTTCCTTGGAGGCCGTGCAGCCGTACAAACGCAACGGCACTGGTTGCTCGCAGGGGCGTCCTGCGAGCAACCGGGCAAGTGCCGGGTTGTCAGCCTGGCGCGGCGACGCTAGCACTTCCGTCAGCTCAAGGACGGTCGAGGCGAAGCTGCACGGCACAGCCGTCTGGCCCACCGACCGCCAGTTGCCCGCTAGAGCTGAGGGCGAGGGCGTTGCAGCGATAGAGCATCGGCAGGGCCTGGGCTTTGCCGCTCAGGAGGTGACAGAGGTGGAGCTCACCGTCGTTCCACGCTGCGGCAAGCACGGGGCCGACGGCCGTGTCGGCCGCGGCCAAGGCCGTAACAAGAGCGGGGCGTTGATTGGTTCTCTTCATCCGCTGGCTGTCAGAGAGAACCGTTGCTGGTAGCTCACGACGCCTGCTTGGGAGCCTGCGTCGTCTGCGTCGGCGTCGGCCTTTAGCTCCCGTTCCCACACGTGGACGCCCGGCACGTCGATCGGCCAGGGGCGCGCCGCCGACGGGGCCGCCTCGCGGGTACAGCACCAGGTACGGCACCTCGGCCGGCTGGCCTTCGACGAGCGGCAGCTTCCCGAGACCGCACGGCCGATCGGTTGCTCTGGCCAGCGTGCAGGGGAAGGCTTCGGACACGGCTGCACGGTCGATCATTCGTCTTCTCCCGAGAAGCCTCTGCCGGTGGTTTCGATGGACAGGGCGCCGTACCGGCACAGCCCGACGGTGTCCCAGTCCGGCACGCCTGGCGTCGTGACTACGGACAGGCTGCGTTCGCCGTCCTCGTTCAGGATCCCGGCGATGACGATGGCGCGGGCGAGCATCCCCAGCTCCCAGTCGCCGAAGACCTCCGCCAAGGCGGCTTCGACCTCTTCGGCCAGTTCGTTCACAGCGCCCTCTTCACCGCATCGTTCAACTCCCGCACCAGAGCAGGCCCTGCCTGGTCGACAGACGGGCCCAAGTGGGGAAGGGCGGCTGCGCGTAGTGCCGCCCGAGGCTGTCGGCGCCGACGAACCCGGACTCCAGCCGCCTCGCTTGCGCCGCACTGGTGCCTACCTCGGCGACGACCACGGGGCCCGCGTCCTGGACATCGGCGTGCCAGGAGGCTCGGTAGGCGCCGGTGATCACGTGGGGGCCGGGCCCCGTCCGAAGGCGTTGTGCTGCATCTGTTCGACCAGCGCCTGGGCACGGTGCTGCATCACAGCGTTCGTCGCGTCCATCGTTTGGGTGGTCCCTCGTTCCAGCGCGGGGGCCAGCGCCGCGGGGTCGGTAAACGCGCCGCCGCTCATGCGTCCGCCCTGCTGTTGTGCTCCTCCAGCCACACGGAACGGGCACCGGAACCGAGGACATTACGCCCAGCGCCGCGACCCGGTAGGTACGGCCGATGGCCTGCTCGTCACGGGCCTCGACCATCTCCACGGTGTCGTCCTCCCGCAGCTCCGGTGCATCGAGCGGCAGCAGCAGCCCGTACCCGGCCCGCACCTCTTCGACCCGGGCCCCCTCGTGGCGACCCTTGCTGCGGATCCGCTCCTGAAGCCCGTACACCCAGCCTTACCCAAGTGCACCACCAGCGGAGGAGCAGGCACGGAGGCGCCCGTCCGTGGGGCGAACACGTCTTCGCCGACCTCGCGGATGACCCGCACCGAGTCCGGCATCAGGTGCTGCCCGGCGGACCAAGAAGACCGCGGGAGTGAGGTCCGCGAAGGTCACGATGACCACGTCGGTGCCCGACGGAATGCCGGACAGCGACGAGACGAAGCGCATGATCTGGGTCGATGGTGCCGCCTACACGGACATGAGTGACTTCGAGGGCAAGAAGAGGGGCAAGCCCGATTTGGAGGCCGCCGAGGAGGCCGGTGACAGCGAGATGACCAAGGCCGTGACTGCCGGTCTTGACGACGCGGAGCAGGAGCCGGCCCAGCAGCTCGCGATGTTCCTCGGCTCGCCGAACGTCCAGCACCTTGGTTCCGGCCAGGCCAACGGCGTGCGTGCCGAGCACTACAAGGGCTTGCCGACGGTCGAGGAGGGGCTGAAGGACGCCAAGACGGTCGATGCGCTGAAGCCCGAAGGCCGCGAGAAGCTGCTCGCCAACGTCAAGAAGAACGGCATCAAGGGCTATGACTTACGACGTGGGATCTCCCGATCACCGTGGCCGACGGCGCCCTGTAGGGTGCGGTGGTCGCGAACGGCCGCCGACCGAGCATCAGCCCGTTCCGGCCCCGTGGCGACACCTGCGCCTCGCCGCCAGTCTGTATCGCGAAGGGTTGCCGCACCCAGCTGTGCAGTAGGAGTCCGGGCGCTCGGCGGTCAGGACAATGGCAAAGGCCGGTGCGGCGGGGCGCGTGAGCGTTCGTCTAGGTGGCAGAGCTGGCGCAGTCGGTTGTCGCGGTGCTGCCGACGGGGCTGGCCGGGGAGGCCCGCGGTGGGCTGGCAGGGCCGGGTTAGGGTGACGGTTGCACGGCCGATGAGTGGAAGCCGCGGCCGAGGTAGGAGCTGACATAGCAGGGACCGAGCCGATCGGGGCCGGTCCTGGGGCGGGAAGGGTATGACGGGATGGGTGGCGCGCGCATCGGGCGCACGATAGGCGGTGCCGCGGTGGCGGGGGCGGTGCTCTTCGGTACCGCGTCGACCGCGGTGGCCGATGAGGTCCGTGACTCACAATGGCCGTTGAAGTCTTTCGAAGCCGAGAGCGTGTGGCAGCAGTCCACGGGCAAAGGTGTCAAAGTCGCGGTCATCGACGGCGCCATCGATCTCGATCACCCGGACCTGAAGGGCAACCTCCTGCCGGGCAAGAGCTTCGTCGACGGCGGTCTCGACCACGCCACTGATCACGGAACGGCGATGGCGTCCCTGATCGCGGGGCACGGGCACGGCCCCGGGAACGCGGACGGGATCAAGGGACTGGCACCCGACGCCAAAATCATCCCCATCGAGTTTCCCTCTCACGACGAAGGAGACGTCCCTACCTATGGCAGGGTCCGGCTCGGCGAGGCAATCCGCTACGCCGTCGACGCGGGTGCCAAGGTCATCAACATCTCCCTCGGCGCGGATGAAGTGCCCGATTTCGACCGAGCCCAGATCGCCTATGCGTACAAGAAGGACGTTCTGGTGGTGGCGGGTACCGGCAACGAGGGCGGGCGGCTGACCCGTCTGGCCGCCTCGCCGGGCATCGTCGCGGTGGGAGCCGTGAAGCAAGACGGGAAAGTCTGGGCGAAGTCCAACTTCGGCCCCCAGACGATGCTCACCGCACCCGGGGTGCACATCAGAACGGCCGGCGCGTACGAGCCGTACCGGCAGGCGTCGGGAACATCCGACTCCACCGCCTACGTCTCCGGCGCCGCCGCCCTGCTGCGCTCCAAGTACCCCGATTTGACCGCTGGGCAGATCGCCAACCGGCTGGTGAAGACCGCTGGAATGGCTCCGGGGATGGAAGGCACTCACCTGCCCGACCCGCACTACGGCTACGGCTTCATCCGCCCGCTGCGGGCCCTGAAGGAGGACATCCCGGCCGGGTCCAAGAACGGCCCGCTGAAGGTGCCCGATGATCCCTACGCGGACGTGGAGACCAGCGCACCGCCTCCGCCGCCGGCCAAGAAGACGTTCCTGGACGACCTGAGCATGGTGGCCGTCGGCGGCATCACACTGGGTGGCATGGCCGTCCTGGCCCTCGTCATCTTTCTCGTCGTTCGCAAGAACAACCGCCGCAACGGCCCGCCCCCCGGCGGCCTCGGTGGCCCAGGCGGTCCGGGCGGCTACGGCGCACCCGGTACTTGGGCACCACCACAGCCGGGCCCGCACCAGCAGCACCCCGGCGCGGTCGGCTTCCCTCCGCAGCCGCCCCCCAATCGGCCCATGGGCTCGTAACGTCAGCGGCCTGGTGCGCATCGGCGGGGTGCGGTGAGCGAGTGAGAGCGGGGCACGCCCGGTCCAGCGCAGAACGGCTGAGAAGTCGCACCGCGAGCAGGCAGGTACTGGGCGGTGCGCTCCCGGGCGGTTTCGGCGGCTTCATCGTGGCGGCGACGGCGTCCTCACCGGTCGTGTTGGCACGGCGTCAGCGGCAGTTCTTCTCTGGCTCGTATGACCGCTGCGCCTCCGTCTCGGCGTCCTCAGCTTGACTGTGGTGCCCCAGGGTTCGCCAGGACCTCGGCCGGAGTTCTCGTGTTGGTCCAGGAAGTTCTGGAAGCGGTCGGTGATTGTGGTGAGTGGGGCTCCTCGGCCGGTGCCGCATCGCTGAGACGCTCAATGTTCACGGCGATCGCCGTGAACACGTGTTGCAGGTCGGCTTTCGGCTGTCCTAGACAGCGGCAGCGGCGCATGCCGTGTCGTGGGTGGTGGCCGTCGGCCGTCGGCGCAGCCAGGTGCTGGTCTACTCGTGGCCATGGGGATGGACATCACTGTCTGGGTCGTCGAGTGGGCACATCTGATGCGGCTCGCGCCGGATCGTCGGCTTCAGGTGCTCCAAGAGACGGTGGACGGTGCCGAGGATGCCGACAGCGGCGCCGACGGTGCGGGGTGGCTCTGGCCGCTGGGGCCTGAGAGGCGTTGGCTGGGCCGATACGAGTTCGACGGCATCCTCGGCTCGTACACGCCTCACTTCCGGGCCGCCAATGCCTGGGACGCTGTGCGCGGAGCCGTCCCGCCCGTGCCGCAGGCCGCGGTTGATGACTTCCTCGCCGGACTGATCTGGTGGGGCCCTGACCCGGCGGAGGACGCCGACCACATCGACGACGGCGTTTTCCCTTCCCTCGATGCTCTGTGGCGGTCCGGACCGGTCATCGTCCGTGCTCCGGACACCGTGGCCGGCCTGGTCGTCGCCTGGCAGCGGACGCAGCCGCTGCTGCCGCAGCTGCGCGGGCCGTACAGGGTGGCTCACGCCGCACTGACGGACTCGGGCCATCCAGCTGCCGATTTCGACAGTTTTGTCGGGCTGCTGGCCCAATGGGCTGAAGTACTGGGCGAAGCCCGTCGGCGCGACTGGGGTGTTATCGGCTTGCCCATGTGACAGCTCCCTCAGCACGCACGTACCGCGTCACGGGTGTTTGCCGCAGCCGCCCGGTGAAGGTGTGCCGACGTAACTCCGGGGGTAGCTGTGCATTGCCACCGGGCGTTTCTGGGAGATCAGTTGGCCGACCCGGCAGCCGTCGCCCGGACACCGAAGTACTGCCCATGGTGGGCGTCGGGGCATCGGGAGGTCCTGATGGACAAATCGTTCCCCGAGGTCGGCTGTGCTCCGTAGCTCAGAATGAAGTAGCCCCAGTATGAGGGTCATGCCCATGGCCTGTCGGTGCAGCATCCGAAGGGAACAGCCACCCTTTGCTGGGATCCAAAGGAGCATGGGTGTTTCCTGTCGCAAGGAGTGAAGGCGAGCTGGACAGGTAGTTGGCCAGCGTCTTACGCAGAGGGAGCCAAGCGCCCTACCAGCCGGTCGAGGGATACCTGCCCGAACGACGGCTGAGTGCTTGCTTCAATCTCCACGGAGACGGGGAGAATCCTCATCGGACTCGACTTCCGCTAATTAGCAGTGCACCCTCGCCGCTTCAACGCGCCTCCGCCGAAGCCCGGATGCAGCGCTTGGTCGCCGATCCGTAGGGCCCGGTTCGACCGCGATCAAAGATGATGAGGATCGACGAGGCAGCGGTCAGCGGTGTGGTGGTGCACCACCACGTCAACGCCGCGTCGGGCACGCCCACCTGGCCCGGCTATGCCGTCAGTGCGGAGCCCCGAAGGCGGGCGGTCTGTGTGGGGTGTGCCGCTACGGAGCGATGCTTACCGCAGCCGCAGCCGCAGCCGCAGCCGCAGCCGCAGCCGCAGCCGCAGCCGCAGCAGACACCGGCGTCCCGGGTGACGCCGACGCCGTACGTCCCCAGGTGGCTGCCGCGTTCACGCCGCCCAGCAAGCCCGCCACCCCCCCGCACCCTGTGTAAGCCCCGCCTTCAGGCCCCGTGCAGCACCCAGGTCCCACCCGGCCGTTCCCGAATCCGCAACGGCTACCAGGTCCCTCTTGCACGCGTATTCTCAGCATAAGGATTCCGATAAGGGCGCGACAAGAAAACTCCCGGCCGCCTTTCTGATGATCACCCCCTCATAAGCTCGGAGCCCGAACGGCACAGTCGTGCCGTTCCCCCGTCGTGGCGTCGGCTGCTTCGGGACGGGGAACAGCAAGGGGGATTCATGTCCAAGGACGAGTCGTTAGTGGATGCGGCGGCTCTCGGAAAGCTTTCGAAGAGCTTCGAGACCTATGGGTCGGATCTGGAGAGCTACCTCAAGGAGTTCAGGGCGAAGACGGGCTCCGAGGCCATTCATGACGGTTTCGGTGTCCTCACCGAATCCGAGGAGGTCACCTCCGCGTACATCGAGCTGTCCACGGACCTGACGGAGACGCTGCACGAGTTGCGGCGCCATCTCGACCAGGTCAGTCAGGGTATGCGCGAGGTCCGGCAGAACGCCACGGCGACGGACGAGTCCCTGTCGAGCGGCTTCGGCCAGGGGCGTCACGCGTGAGCGGAGACGAGTCCGTGGCGGAGCAGGTCTACGAGGCCGGTCTGGAAATCATCAACCCTGGAGGAGACCCGGACACCCTCCGTGCGGTGGCCAAGGGCTGGCGGGATCTCCACGACAATCTCCAGAGCATGTTCCGGGGCCTGGACCGCGAAGTGCAGCAGACTCTGGGTTCCGGATGGCGGGGGCCGGCGGCCGATGCCTTCGCGAAACACTGGAAAGACCTCAAGGCGGGGATGGACAAGACCCTGCCCCAATTGCCGCAGGCGGCAAAGAGCCTCGACGAGGCGGCGGACGCCATCGAGGAGATCAACCACGAGATTCACCAGATCTATTTGGAAATCGGTATCTCCATCGGCATTTCGGTCGGCCTGTCCTTCCTGACCATGGGCTTCTCGGCGGCCGCGGGGGCCGCCCGAGCCGCTCAGCTCGCCGCCCGGGCCGCCAAACTCGCCAAAACGCTCGGCACCATCCTCCAGAAGGTCGGCCAGGCGTTCAAAGCCATCTCCGGACTGGCGAAGCACCGCTTCTTGAAGAACGTCCTGGTCAACTGGGCCAGCAATACCGGCGGCACCGTCATCACCAACACGCTGACCGGGCAGGACACCAACTTGTTCGACGCGACCTGGCAGGGCGGGCTCTCCGCGGCCGTCGGCACCGGGCCCGGGCTCGCCGTCTCCCGGGGGCTGGGCAGACTGGGCCGGCCGCTGCTCGGTGACGTCGCGGGCGGCGCCACGGGGAGCGTGGCCGGCGGGTTCGCCGTCGATGGGACGAAAAACCTCGACAACGACGCGTCGAACGACGTCAGCGGGGACGACATGCTCTGGAACGCGACGGTCAACGGGGTCGGCGGCGGCGTGGGAGGCGGAGCCGTACACGGTGCGAACACGCACCTGCCACCCGGGCGGGAGGGCCCGCACTTCTCGGTCGAGGGGCCGGCACAGGGAGCCGCCTACGGCGGTATCGGAGCCATCGGCGTGCCCATTCACAATGCCATCGTCGGCGATGGTTCGGACGACAAGAAGAGCGAGGCCAGCGGCACCGGCGCGGCACGAGCACCGGAGAAGGGTTCCGTGAGGGACGTGTTCGGATGAGGGAGCGCGACACCGGCACCGCCCTGGCCACCGCGGCGGCCTGGGGCGGTGCCGTGGCGTTCCTGGTCTGTCTGCTGGTGCGGAAGGTCGCGCCGTATCCCCGCTGGGACCTGCTCGGCTGCCTGGCGGTCTGTGCGGCCGCGCTGCTGGCCTGGTGGTGGTCGGCGAGTGGACGTACGGGGAGCGGGCGGAAGACACCGGCCCGGCCTGCCTCAGGGGGGCGGCGGATTCGCTGGTGGCCCGAAAGGCGTGTCCCGCTCGTCCTCCTCGCCCTGACAGCGTGGCCGCTGCCGCTCTTCATGCTGTTCTCCTCGACGACGGACAGTTCGCCCCAGGTGGCAGCGATCCGCGCGCACGGCCCGCGTATCTCCGCCGTGACGATCGTTCAGGTACACCACTCGTACCTGAAGAAGGGCAAGGGCTACAGCTACTACGAGTCCGCGGTCACGGTCACGGTCCCGGTCGGGGACACGGCCACCGGGCGGTCCGGGAAAGGAACACCGCGCCTCGAAGGCACCATGCGCTCCTCCCGGCCGCCGCACCCAGGAATCCGGTTCCCGGGCTTGTACGCCCCCGGCGACCTCGCCGCAGGGGTCATCCTGGACACCCGTGCCCAACTGCGCTCGCTTCTCGGCGGACCCGCCGGGCCGCAAGATCTGGTGGTGCTGGGCGTCTGGAGTATTTTCCCCCTGGCCTGCGCCGGAACCGCCTTCCGCAGACGCGCCGCCGCACTTCCCTGGGACGGCGTGTCCGGCGACGGCGAGCCGCGGATGCTCCGGGTCCGGATCGCGGGCGCGGGAGCGGGCGACCGTCTGGGACGCCCGGTTCGTGGCTCGAAGTCGTACGGTCCGCTCCTGAGTCCCGCACTGCACTTGATCTCACCGAGCGGAAACCGCGATCTGTTGCTGGAGCGGTGCCTGGACCCCGTACCGCTCGCCGAAGCACTCCTGAGCGCCGAAGGCCAGCTCTACTGGGCCCCCAAGCCGGAAGACCGGCCCGAGCACTCCGTCCCCGCCCTGCTCGTCCTGGACGACGGCCGGTATGTACGGGGAACGACAACCATAGGCACGCCCCCGCACGCCCCGGCGGGCGCCCCCGTCGCCGTACCCGTCCCCGATGAGCTGCGAGCGATCCGCCCGGTGGGCCCGTACGCACTGTGGCAGCCCCAGGTCCACGGACCGGGTCTGGTCTGCTTCGCTGCCGCCTTCCTCGCCGTGGTCCTGCTGGTGTCGGGCGCTGGATACAACAACGGGGCACTGCGCATTGCGTGCCTCCTGGTGGCTGCGGCCGGGCCGGTCGTGGGGCTGGTACTGATCAACCGTTGGCGTACGCACTATTTGCGCCGGTTGGTACGACGGGCCTGAGGAGGACAGTCACCAGGAGCAGCGGACCGGAAAGCGGTGCGCTGTGCTTTGTCGGGAGCTCGCTCAGGCCGACGCCCGGGCGATTGCCGCGTTCGTCTTCGACCAGCTCGCGGACCGTCGAGCCAGCGTGCGCGTCCGGTCGCGGGGCCGACC
The DNA here is from genome assembly GCF_001279365.1 of Streptomyces sp. NRRL F-5755. Taxonomy (NCBI): domain Bacteria; kingdom Bacillati; phylum Actinomycetota; class Actinomycetes; order Kitasatosporales; family Streptomycetaceae; genus Streptomyces; species Streptomyces sp. NRRL F-5755. The sequence continues at coordinate 12,256 of NZ_LGCW01000032.1, forward strand.
GTCGACGGCTGCGGTGCATGGTGGACGACTGTGCGGGGATCTGCCTCGACCTCCCGAATCAAGCATCAGAGGTGCGCTTCAAGGAGTGTTGCGTGAGTGCTTCGATGAGCGCTGGGATAGGGGGCGGCGTGGATGGTGAGCTGTGTGACCACTGGGTGAGAACGCGCTGTTCGGCGCTGTCGACGCGCTGCTGGAGCAGGTCGCGCAGGACGATCTGCCGTCGCCGGCGGAACGCAGGCGGCTGCGCGAGGCCGCCGGACTGAGCCAGGCCCAGGTCGCGCAGGCGCTCGACGTGCGCCGGGAGGCGGTGGGTGCCTGGGAGGCCGGGAAGAAGGAGCCGCGTGCGCCGAAGCGCGCCGCCTACGCCCGGCTCCTGGAGGGCCTGGCCGCCCGCTTCCCCGCCCCGGCCGCCGAACCGACCGACAAGCCGGCACCGACGAGGCCCGAAACGCCCACCGGACCGGTCCCCGCTGCCGCACCGGAGCATGAGCCCGCTGCTGCGACGCCTCCAGCCCGCCCGGCGGCGAGCAGCACCACGCCGACGACGGCACGACGTCCGGGAGCGCACAAGGCCGCGGCGAAGAGGACCCCGGCGAGGAAGCCGGCCACGGCCGCCGACCCGCGCTTCGCCAACGGCCCGCTCGCGGTCATCGACGCCGCCGACGGGCAGGTATCCGCGTACTGCCTGGATGGCCTGGTCCTGGACGTCCCCGCCAAAACCCTTCCGGCCCTGGTGGAGTGGACCCTCACCGAAGGCCGGCTGGGCGCGCCCCGGCTGCACTTCTCCGGCAAGGACGCCGACCCGGTCCTGGTCCTGACAGACTCGGCCGCCGAACGTTACGGCCTGCCGGCCCGGCTGTCCGACGAGGAGCGCCGGGCCGGGCGGCTGCCCGAGGACCACAAGGCCGCCAAGCAGCTGGCGAAGGCCGAGTGGCAGCTCACCCGGCGGGGGCTCGGCCCGTGGGCCCGTATCTACCGCCCCGCCCAGGGCGCGCGGCGCGCCTGCGTTCAGCTGTGCATTCTCGGCTGGGACGCCCTGGACGCCCGCTCGTGGGGGGACGCGGCGCAGCTGCCGCCCGGCGACCTGGCCCAGCTGCTGGGCACCTACGCCACCCGCGTGCTGACGCCGCGCGGCTCCACCGCGGTGACCGGCCTGGAGCTGATGACCGCCCTCCACCCGCCCACCCGGGCCGGCGAGCCCGACCGGGACGGCAAGCGCCGCAGCGAGCACAACCCGGGCTCTCTGGGCACCGAACCGGTGCCGTGCGCGCCGTGCGAGGCCCCCGACGGCCACCCGCTGCTCGCGCACCTGCCGCGCTTCCACCAGCGCACCCCCGACGAGGTCCTGGTGGAGGAGGCGTACGACTGGGCCCGCCCGCTGACCGACGAGGAATGCACCAAGCGGTACGTCGTCGGTATCGACGTGAACATGGCCTTCGCCGCCGGCGCCAACGGCGCCATCGTCGGCCTCGGCGCGCCGACCCACGTACGGCGGCCGGCGTTCGACGCGAAGCTGCCCGGCTCCTGGCTGGTCGACCTGTCCCACGTGGAGCTGGACGAACGGCTGCCCTCACCCTTCACCCCGACCGGCGAACGCCCCCAGGGCCCGGCCTGGTACGCCACCCCGACCGTCGCCTACGCCGTCGAGCTCGGCTATGAGGTGGCGCCTGTCGAGGCGTACGTCCGCCACGAGAACGGCCGCTACCTGGACGCCTGGTACAACCGCCTGCGCGACGCCTACCTCGCGACGATGGCCGATCTCGGCGTCACCGGCGACCTGTCACCGGCCGAGTTCCTGGCGGCGATGGACGGTCACAAGCAGGCCGACCCGCAGATGGCCATCGTCCTCACGGCGATCAAGGCGACGGTCAAGGGCGGCATCGGCAAGCTCCGCGAGCGCCCGCGCGGCGGGGGCTGGCGGCCCGGCCGGCCGTGGCCGGCCCTCGACCGGCCCACCTGGCGCCCCGACATCCGCGCCGCCGTCATCTCCAGGACGCGTGTCAACATGCACCGCAAGATGCTCAAGACCGCGGCTGCCACCGGCCAGTACCCGGTCGCCGTCCTCTCCGACTGCGCCGTCTACCCCTCCGACGGTCCCAGCCCGCTGGACTTCCTCCCGTACGACGGCGACAAGCCGCTGCCCGGCGGCTTCCGGCTCGGCGTCAGCCCGGGCATGGTCAAGCACGAAGGCACCCAGAGCGTGCTGTGGGCCGAAGGCGTACGCGAAGAACACGGCCATGACCTGAACATCGCCCGCTACATCAAGGACGGCCACGTCAGCGCCACGGACACGGGGGAGTAGCCCATGGGCAAGCTCGCCGACAGCCTCGACAAAGCGGTGGAAGGCGCGTTCACCCGCCCCATTCCCAAGTCCGCCGGAGCGCAGATGCGCTACCTGGTCAAACAGCTCAAGGGCACCAAGGCCGTGGCCCAGCATCTCGGCGTCTCCCAGCGCACCGTGGAACGGTACGTCGCCGGGCAGCTGAAGCGGCCCCGCAAGGAGCTCGCCGCCCGCCTGGAACGGGAGGTGAAAAAGCGCTGGCAGCCGCAGGTCCGCAAGCGGGCCAAGCGGCAGGCGGCCACCACCGACGGCATCGTCATCGACACCCGCGCCCGCTTCGGCTACACCGCCGCCCCCGGCACCACCGATGACGCCCGCCTGCGCCACCTCACCCAGGCCCTGCCCCCGCAGTACGCCGCCCGCCTCTTCGAAGCCCAGGAGGAGGGCGCCACCGAACAGCAACTGCTCGACATCGCCGCCGAGGGACTGCAGGAGATCTACTTCAAGGACCGCGGCCGCCGGGCCCAGGGCCTGCTGGTGGAATTCACTGACGTCGATTACATCGACATCGAACTCTAGAGACGGGTCGTATGGGGCAGGTTCCGGACGTCCCAGGACTCCGGACAGCCTCGCCGCCTGGTCACCGGTCCGTTCGGCGTTGCCGATCGACATCGGGAGCCGGAACGCGAAGGTCGACTGCGTCTCTGCCAACGGCGTGCTGCTGCGCTGGACCCAGCCTCGGAAAGCTCCGCTACGCCGCTGACCGCCATCAGCGAAGAACTGGTGGGCTCCCAGCCCTCATGGTGTTGCGGCACCCCACCGCTTGCCTTGTACGGGTCCATCTTTGTGTCCACCTGTACGTCGCTCACGACGTACAGGTGGACGGTATTTTCCGGATTCCGGGCGTGCAGTACTTCATTGATAGAACCCGACCCTGAGCTTCCTCGTCCGGCCACTGCGGGGCGTGAGCGTGATAGAAGCTGCCGCGTACCTGACACAGGTACAGGGACCGCAGTCGCGGCACATGGTCGACACGTTTGCCGACTTTCATGACGGGTTCGCCCCCGCCTCCGCGTGAGCGGCGAGTCTGACCGCGAGACGCTGTCCGGCCGGGGTGAGTCCGAGTGCGGCGGCGCGCCGGCGGGTGTCCTGCATCCGTTGGTGGAAGGTGCTTCGTGGGTCTGTCGATTCGGCAGGAGCACGTGCGACCGTGCTTGCAGACCTGAGCGGGTTCTGTACCGGACGATGGCCGTTACGCCGTGGGCGTTGAGCCTGGAGAGGATCTTCGCACCGCCCGACGCGGAACAGCCCATCATCCGGGCGATGGTGACCGCCGGGCGGCCCCGCTGGGTGTCCACGGTGCCGGGACACATGCGCAGCCGTCCGTCGGGGCGTGTGTCGAGGGCCATGAGGAGGAATGCGAGCCGGTCGGTGGCCGCGCCGCGGCCTCGGCGTTGTGACAGGAGTCCCGGCGGTGTCGGGCTGCCGTTGGGGGGAGCCCATCCGGGGCCGAAGAGCGCTTCGGCCAGTCGCAGCAGGGTGGCCAATTCGGTGCGTCTCAGTGCCAGGGGGGGGCCGGGCGCTTGCTGCCGGGCCTGCTGCAGGGGCAGAAGGACGCAGCTCAGCCCGCTCGTCCGGCCACGGGCGTTGGTGACCGGCTGCGACCGTACCGCGCCGGACCTCCGCAGAGCCGGCAGGACCGTATGGTCGATCAGCGACTCGGACACCCCGAGCCGGCGGCCCAGACCGCGGGCTGTGATGACGGCGGTTCCCGTTCCGGCGTTGGTCTTGGCGGCGAGCACGACAGCGGCGAGGCGGACCGCGTCGGTCTGGCCGCGCAAGGCCGGGTCGTTGAGCAGGGCGCGTACCGCACCACGTAATCGGTGACCCATGGCCCGACCGAGATGCAGCGGGCTGCCCGTGCCGCGATGCCCGTCTGTATCGCCGGGCGGAGCTGCCGCCTGACGAGGCAGCGTATTTTCGGACGGGACATTCATCGTGAAGGCGGGCCCGGCTGGAGTCATCGGACGGTGCCGGTGCCGGCCGGAGAGGCCGTCCCGGGAGCGCCGCAAGAGGGCGGCACCGGCCGTACCTGCGGGATCCGCGGGCGCCCGGGCTGACAAATGGCAGTGTTGTACTGCACCATGTGAGAGCTTCCTCAGTTTTGCTGAACAGGGAAGGAGTGAGCCCCTCGGGGCTCACTCAGGGTTCGCGAGAACCGGACGTCCGATCCGTGTGATCGGACCTTCGCCCGGCGAGCAGGCCGGACGGTGGCATGGCGGCCGCGCGTGATCAGGTGTTGGCGCACCTGGTCTGCGGCCGGGGCGGCAGGAGTCCTGTGGCGGGACTGTGCCGCCCATCTGTCATTTCATGGCCTTCTACCTCCTGGGGCAGGGGAAAGCAGCGACCCCTCGACGCTTCCGCCGAGGGGCGGAACGCTCACCATCCGGCGCCGTCACCTCCCGTGGAGCGCTGGGAGGAGGTTCCGGACGCGGCACGCCAGGCCGGCAGATTCAGCGGCGGCACGGCCAGGGGCGGCCGTGCGGGGCCGAGCAGGACTCTGGCCGCCACGTTCGGCCGCATCAGACGCTGCAGCGGTGCGGACAGCGTCATCACGTCGAGCAGGGCCCGGGTGACGACCGGGTCGCCGGTGGCGGTCCTGAGCAGCCGGTCGGTGTAGCCGCGCAAGAGCCGGGTGGCTGCGGGGGGCCGTGGGCCCACGGCATCGGGGTAGCGGATGTCCTGGCCGGTGGCCATGGCCCAGGGGGCATGGGTGAGACGCCCCACGGTGCGCTGCAAGCGCCAGGCCAGGCCCGGATCGCCGAGACCGTACCGGTCCAGCGCATCGCGCAGGGCGGCGGCTTCCTGGGCGGCGACCGACATGCCCTGGCCGTAGAGGGGGTTGTAGGTGGCGACCGCGTCACCGAGCACGGCGAAGCCGCGGGGCCAGGCCCGCAGGAGGTCGAAGCGGCGGCGCCGGTTGACGGTGCTACGGGAGAGGCGGACGTCGGTCAGCGGTTCGGCGTCGGCGATGAGCTCGGCCACGATGGGGTGGCGTACATTGCGGGCGAACGGCAGGAACGCGTCGGCTTCCCTGGTCGGCTGGCCGCCGCGGGTGCCGGACAGGGTGACCAGCCACCGCGCCTCTTCGAGGGGAACGAGTGTCGCCGTCTGGCCGGGAACCGGGGCCGAGGCGTCGGACTGCACGTTGACGATGGGCCAGTGCTCGGTCCCGGCCGGGGCGCGGAAGATCCGGGTGGCGTAGGCCAGGCCGGAGTCCACGTGCTTCTCCGTTACGGGCGGCAGGCCAAGCGCGGCCAGCCAGGTGGCCGCCGCGGAGCCGCGCCCGGTGGCATCGATCACAAGATCGGCGTTGAGCCGCTGGACGTCCCCGGTGGCCGTGTCGCGCACCTCGACACCGGTGACGTGGCCAGCGGTGCCGGACAGCCCGACGGGCTCGGTACGGGTAAGTACGCGGATTCCGGGGTGGGCCAGGACCTGCTGGCGTACACCCCAGTCGAGCAGATCGCGTGAGCAGGCGATGAGGTACTGCATCTCGGGCCACCGGCGCAGCCAGCCCTGGGCGGTGAGGGACACCAGTCCGGTGGGCAGCGGGATACGGCGGGCGCCCGCCGACAGCCACCGCTGTGTGACGCCAGGCAGCAGACTTTCGATGGTCCGGGCGCCGCCGGACCACAGCAAGTGGGCGTGCTGAGCCTGAGGCAGGCCTCTGCGCGGGGCGGGGGACGTCGGCAGAACGTCGCGTTCGACGATGTGGACCTGGGCGTGGGTGGCCAGGACGGCGGCGGCCAGCATGCCGGTGAGGCCCCCACCGAGCACCACGGCGGTGGGGGAGTGCGCTGAGGGGGAGTGCGGGTTTCGGCGGGTGGTCACAGGTGGTGCTCCCCGGTGTGGCAGGTGGTCAGGCTGCGGGACAGTTGTACGAGCGAGGCCAGGGGCAGTGGCTCGGCCAGCGTGCGGAGCGGGCCGGTGTGTTCGGCCGTTGGCGTGGGCGGCTTCCCGGCGGTCTTGTTACGGATGGCGCGGTGCAGCGCCGAGGCCATCACCTGCGGTCCGGCCGGCTCCGCGGAAAGGGACGGGGATGACCGTGCGGACACGTCGTAGTAGGGGCGCAGGGCGAGGAGACCGTCATGAATCTCTGTGATCCGCCGTGTCAGGCGGAGGCGGACAGCCCACCAGGGCGCGGCCACGGAGACGGCGCCGCTGGGCTGAGCCGCTTGAAGGGTCTCCCACAGCGGGCGCAGTGCCCGCAGCGTCCGGTAGCTGTCGTACAGGGCCCGCACGGCCACGACCCGCTCGGTGATCAAGGGCAGGGTAAAGCCCACGGCCACACACAGAGTGCCTACCGCGCCGATGGCCGGTGCCGCGAGGCACAGCCGGTCCCAGTCGGCGCCGGCCCAGCGGGCGAACACCGCGGTCAGCCGCGCGGCGTCGAAGCCGAAGTGGAACACCGTGCCGACGACGAGCAACCGCAGGCCGCGGCGCAGCCAGGTGCGGTCGTACACACGCGTCGACCAGCGCCAGCACATGACGAACATGGCTACGGCGGCCGCCATGGACGCCACCAGGTAAAGGGTGATCATCTCGCGGATGAACGGAGTGTTGGCGTAGTACGTGTCGAAGTCCACGGGGCGTTCCACGGGGGTCCGCCCGGCGGCGAACAGCAGGAACAGCACGGCGGCGGCCGAGGCGTAAGCGAGCGACCACTGTCGGCCCCGGCGGTTCACCTGCTCGGCCGGCCCCCCGCGCCAACGCAGGATCAGCACGACGACCGAGGCACTCTGCGCGAGGATGAGGCTGTAGACCAGTGGTGCGGCAGCGTTCGTAATCCCTGTGCCGTGATTGACGTAGTCGACGAGTGTGGGGTTGGCCAGGGTGAAGCTGCTGCTGGCGAAGAAGAACACCGCACAGACCGCGCGCAGCAGCGGGTCGTGTGGTGCGCGCCGGAGGGCGGGAAGCCGGCTGGCCAGCGCGAGCCAGCCGGCCGCGGCGGGGATCCAGTAGCTGTTGTTGTTCACCGGGCCGGCCTCCGTGGGCTGAAGGAGGCTTCGATCCGGTGCGCCAGGCCCGAGGACGATGGAGCGTCCTCCGCAGCAGAGGAGGAGAGAAGAGGCCAGGCCCGGCTCCCCAGTAAGGAACCGAAGTATTCGCAGGCGGCCTCTTCCTCCTGGTCATGAGTGTGGAGGGTGGAGCGCCGCGCGATCCGTTCCACCGTGGCGGAGTTGACGTCCGGGGCGAGCAGACGAGCGGCTTCCGCCGCGTCGGCCGTATCCGATAACCCCTCGTGCGTCTCCAGGTGCCAGAATTCGTGGCCGAGGATGACCAGCTGATGCTCGGGGGCCGTGTCCTGCTCACATAACACCAGGTGCCGGGTGGCCGTGGCTATCCACAGGCCACTGACCGTTCCGGCAGGGAACTTGACCAGGCGATGGCTGACCGGGCGGCCGTTACGCTTGCTCATACCGTCACAGAGGGCGGTGAAGAGGGCTGACGGAGAACTGGTGTCCTGGCTCCGCAGACCGCGGAGCAGGTCGGCACACAGCCGCCGCATTCCTTTCTTGTTCAACCCTTTCCCCCGCCTCGCTTGCTCTGTGCGTCACGTGTATTTCCTGAAGTGCTGCTCCCTGTTCAGGGACGGGCCGGGCCGCTGTCGCGGTTCTCGCCGCGCAGGAGTTGCTCCACGACGCCGAGTACCGCGATTCGGGCTTCCGGAGAGAGCTGGCCGGCGCGCATCGCTATTTCTTGCACTCCGTGTTCGTCCTGCAGTTGCCCCCACAACGCGTCCTCGGTCACGCGCTCCTCGCCCTCCGCCGGAAAGGCGCTGGAAGCCGTGGCGCCCCCGGAGGCGGAGAAACGTCTCTCCACCTTGAGTACGTGGGGGTCGTCATCCGGTCTGAGGAAGTAGTCCGCGTGCTCCACCCCGAACAGTTCGGCCAGCTTCTGCGCCTTCTCCACCGACGGCACCGACTTCCCGCGGCGGAGATTACGGACGTACTGGCCGGTGACACCGACGTACGCGGCGATCCGCGCATCCGAGAAATCCTTCGCCCCCCGGGCACTCGCCGCATCGACCAGGCGCTGGAGGCGCCTCCCGAACAAGGCAGCTGTAGCGCTGCTCTGCTGGGACGGCGTTGCTGCCTCTGGCCGGTGCTGGGACATGGCGTGATCGTAAGGGCGTCGGAGTGCCTTCCGTAACCCGGGATCAACAATAGTTTGGCGTGTGACTTGATATGGCGTGAAAGCGTTGTCCGGGTGCGATGGGGCGTGCTCGGGGCCGGTGGCGGCCGGTGCTGGGCGCGGTGCGCTCACATGGGCTGGAAGCCGGTAACCGGACGCGCGAAGCCCGAATGGGCACCTTGCCCAACTGTTATCTCCGGTGCGGTACGACCGGAGGAACACGATCTCGCCCGGATGCCGCGTCGGCGGCACAACAGTTCAAGCCCGCGGAGGAAGCGCTTCCGCGCCGAAACGGAAGGCGTGCTCGTACGGGGTCAGGGGCGGTTCGGTCAGTGCCGGCCGGCTGGGGCCCAGGAGCACCCGCAGGGCAGTGCTCGGCCGCAGAAGCCGGGTGGGAGGCGCCGTGAGGGACATGACGTCGAACAGGGCCCGGGTGACGGCCGGACGGCTGGCCGCGGTGCGGCTGAGCCGGTCCATGTAGCCGTGGGACAGCCGTGCGGCGAGCGGCGGCCTTTTGCCCGTGGCCCCGGGGAACAGGATGTCCTGGCCGGTGGTCACGTCCCACGGGGACTGCACCACCCGGCCGACGGCGCGCTGTACCTCCCGTGCCAGGCGTGCTCCGGCCAGCCCCTTGCGCAGTGCGCCGCGCAAGGCAGTGACGCTCTGCGCGGCGGCCGACATGCCCTGCCCGTACACCGGGTTGTACGCGGCGACAGCGTCACCCAGCACGACGAAGCCCGCCGGCCACGCCGCGTGGCGTTCGAAGAACCGGCGCCGGTTGCTGCATGAGCGGTTGAGATGGACCTCAGTGAGCGGATCGAGGCCCGCGATCAGGTCGGCGACCAAGGGGTGGCGCGCCTGCCGGGCGAAGGCCTCGAACCGGTCCGGGTCCGCGGTGGGCTCGCCTCCGCGGGTGCCCGCGAGGGTGACGTGCCAGCGACCCCGCTCCACCGGGGTGAGGAAGGCCATCCGCCCGGGAGTGGCCTCCCGCGGGTCGGCCTGGAGGCTGACGACCGGGAAATCGTCCCCGCCCGCCGGTGCGCGGAACAGCCGGCTGGCGTAGACCAGCCCGGGGTCGACCGTCTCCTCGTGGACCGGGGCCAGGCCCAGCTCCGCGAGCCAGTGCGGTGCCCGGGATCCGCGGCCGGTCGCGTCGACCACCAGGTCGGCAGGGAGCTCTGCGACGGTGTCCGTGTTCAGGTCACGGGCCCGCACTCCACCGACTTGCCGCTGGTCGCCCACCAGTGACTCGGCCCGGACCCGGGTGCGCACCGTGACCCGGGGCCTGTCCAGCAGGTGCTGGCGTGCCACGGCGTCGAGCAGATCACGGGTGCACACGATCTGGTACTGGCTGTACGGTCCGGGCTCGCGCCGGATCCAGCCGTGCGGAGTCAGCACGGCCAGGCGGGCGGGTATGGCGATGCGGCGGGCGCCCTCGGCGAGCCAGGCGGCCTGGATCCCGGGGGCGACACTCTCGATCGCGCGGGCCCCACCGGACAGCAGCGGATGGATGTGACGGGCCTGCGGGAGGCCCGTTCGGGCAGCGGCACCGTCCGGGAGGACGTCACGTTCGAGGACGAGCACCTCGTCGGCGTGGTCGGCGAGGACCGCGGCCGCCAGCATGCCCGTAAGGCTCGCGCCGAGGACGATTGCACGGTGCAGCGGCGCTCGGGCACTACTCGGCTGAACCATGGACGGAGTCCTCCTGTTTTCCGGCAGACCGGCAGCTGCGAACAGCCTCGGCCACGATGGGCGAACGGTCCAGGGCGTGTGCGATGCGCACCAGGTCGGGGCGGCGTAGAGGCAGGGTCTCGCCGACCGGTGCCAGGTCGGCCGGATGGGACGTCGGGTGCACGTTGCGGTGTTTCAGCTCCATGGCCGCGGCGAGCACTGCGGCTTCGGTGACGGCTTCGGCTTCCTCGGCCGGCAGCCCTGCCTCTCGCGCCCGGACCGCGGCCATGGCCTCGATGGAGGAGTCTCGATACGCGCGCAACGCCAGCCTGCCGTCATGGATCTCCGCGATGCGCCGTGTCAGCCGCAGGCCGAGATCCCTCCCGAACTCCTTCTGCATGCCTGCGTGAACGAGGGCCTGGGAGACGAAGTTGGTGCAGTTGTTACCGAAGTCGATCCGGTCGTCCTGGTCCCGGTTCTGCAGTGTGTACTCGACCATCTTGACGCGGTCGAATTTTCCGCCCGTGCCGCGCATTTCCTGCTAGCGCCTTCCGGCAGCCCCTCCAGCTTCGACAGGGCGACCGGGCCGGCCAGCATCAGATGATTCCGCTGCTTCTCGCTCAGGCCGTTCCACCACATGCGCTGGGCATCGGCCCGGCATTACTGGGGATCTCGGCGCCGAGGATCTCCCCCCCGCCTGGGACGCCTTGTTCTGCACGATCCCCACTGGGCATCGACGCGCCCTCGGGTAAGCTACCCGGCCCGACGTGCAGATTGCAGCGCTGCGCGAGTTCGTTGAGCTCGCGTCGAGCTCAGCGCAGTCTCCATGCTCTCCGCCACGGCCTCGCACAGCGTCTTGCCGCCGAGAAGGATGTCGTAGGCGGATCCAGTTAGTCGGCCAGCTTCTCGAATTCCATCGTGGCCTTCTGTCCCACCTCGTCGTTCCAGTGGTCCGCCAGCGGCTTGGTGTCGTTGTTCCGGATGTCCTGGGCGACGCGCAGAGCGTGCCTGGCCAGCGTCACCCCTTCTTCGGCGGCCTTGTGCCACTTCTCGGGCCGCGCGTTGATAATGGCCTTGTAGTTCACCATGGGTCGCTCACGCCTTTCCCAGGTCGTTCAGGCCGTGCCGCAGCCGTGGAGCCGCTTCCTCGTCCTGGGCGTCGTAGCTGCCGGTGCTTTCCTGCAGCTGCCCGCCCACCTTCTTCGCCCGTATCCGCGATCGGTGCCGAGCCGGGCCAGCAACTGGTGCTTCTCCAAGGCCATCTCATGCCCGGCGGACTGTGCGTATGTGCCCGGTACGACCGGGGCATCCACGGCAGTGGAAAAGCAGGGGCCCAACTGCCGGGGCACGGCCACCTGCTCCAGCCGCCGGACGCTGCCGGGTGTGCTCAGCGGGCCGCCCGCCGCCTCCTGCGCGAAGTGCCGCATCTCGCCTTGGGCCACCATGGATGACTCCTGGATCAATGGTGCAGCCGCGGAAGGTGCTGCGAGTTACCTGGAGTTCGGGTCGGAGACCCATTCCAGGATGTCGTGCCAACGAGAGTGTGAGACGTCCAGGGACGCAGGGTCGATCTCTCGCATCTGCTCGGCCAGGCGCACTCCGGCTTCTTCGGCGCCCGCAAGGGTGATGTCTTCGTTCACTTCCTCGTCGTAGTTCGGACGCTCGATCTCAAGCAGGTAGAGGAAGTGGACGAAGGAGTGGAGGTCTTGGTTGAGCGGGTAGACCTTGTTCTCGTTCTGGGGGAGGCACAGGACGGTACCGGTGGCGCCGTCGAGCGCGATGTCGTCGTACGGGATCATGCCGAGCAGGACCCAGTCCGTCGCGTTGGCGGGAAGGTTCGCCCAACGGACGTTCGGATCGTCGTAGCAGGCACCGACCGTCATGAGCTCAGGGGCGGACCTGTCGATCAGGTCGAACCATGGGTTGGCGCGGACCGGAAGCCCTACATCGCGCAGAAAACGCAGGCTGGCTTCATGCTCGATGCCTTTCAGTATCTCCTCCGGCAGGGTGACCAACTCGTCTTCATTGAACTGGCTTTCCAGCGTTGTTCTGTCGATGGGAGTCGCCATGTGGAACCCAGGCCCTTTGTATTGGTGAGAGTGAGGCGATTTTATCACTCGCTCATTACGGTACTGCAAGTAATGGCGCTTCTCTTTGGCGAACTCTCCTTTTGCTGTAGTCGGTTCAGGTATACCCTCACTTCTTTGTTCATTGCTTTACTGGCGACCGGCGAATTTCTTCGGGGCGGTCGAAGCGCCGCGGCGGTTGCGTTCCAGCAGCCGGACACCGAGGCGCCGCTCCAGCTGCTGGATCGCCCGGGACAGCGGTGGCTGGGCCATGCCGAGGCGCTCGG
>NZ_LGCW01000033.1:0-24544 GCF_001279365.1 Streptomyces sp. NRRL F-5755
CCAAGCCACCCCCCGGCCCCCACCACCCCCTCCCTCCCCACCTTTCCCACGGAAGGGGGCGGGCCGGAGCGGCCTGCCGCGCAGGCCCGCCCCCGAACCTTGACAGCTCCGCGCAGCGGCCACCGCCCGCCGCAGGCGCGAACGGCGGGGCAGCCGAAACCGAACCGAACCGACCGGCCCAAACCCCGGGCCCAAAGGGCCCACCGCTAGGCTCGGCAACGTGCTCAAAGACATCCCCACCTCCGACTTCTCCGACGACGACGGCTCCGCCGACCCGGAACTGGCCGCCGCACTGGCGGATCACGCGGCCGCACCCACGGAGGCGACCGAGGCCCGGCTCCTCCCGCTGCTGAGCCGGGCCCGGCTCCTCGTCCCGGTCGTGGCCGTCCTCGGCGAGGTGGAGACCGGCCCGGACGGTCTGAAGCGCGAGAAGACCAGCGACATGGCGGTGCCGACGCTCCAGGCCCCGGACGGCCGCCGTGCCCTGCCGGCCTTCACGTCGATGGAGACGCTGCACCGCTGGCGCCCGGACGCCCGCCCGGTGGCGGTTCCGATGCGGCAGGCGCTGCTCGCCGCCGCGCACGAGAAGGCGGACACGGTCGTGATCGACCTGGCGGGCCCGGCGACGTACCAGCTCACCGGGGCCGCGCTGCGCGCGCTCGCGGAGGGCCGGGAGAGCACCGACCCGCTCGCCGACCCGGCCGTCACCGATGCGCTGCGCGCTCTGCTGGACGCCGAGCCGGATGTTCTGGTGGCCCGTCTGGACCCCTCGGCGGAGGCCGACGGGACCCTGTCCCTCGGGCTCGCCCCGGACGCCACGCCCGCCGCCGTCGCCCAGCGCCTGGCCCCCGCGCTGGCCGCGGACGAGACCCTGCGCTCCCGGCTCATCCGGGGCCTCGACCTGGCCCTGCTGCCGCCGGGCGCGGACACCGCCGGAGCGTTCTTCACCCGCTGATCTCCCGCCCCGGGCCCGGACCATGGGCGCACCGCCTTCAACAGGCGGATCTCCTTCCCCCGCCGCACAATGCGAAGGAGAGCGCAAGATCCGGGCGAGGAGGCCCCATGGAGACGACAACGGAGACCCGCACGGTCGTATCCGAGTTCCTCGGCACGCTGCTCCTGGTGTTCTTCGCCGTCGGCTCCGCGGTGCTGGCCGGCGAGTACATCGGAACGTTCGGCATCGCCCTGGCATTCGGCTTCACCCTGCTGGCCCTGGCGTACGCGATCGGCCCGATCTCGGGCAGCCACGTCAACCCGGCGGTGACGCTCGGCATGCTGCTGGCGCACCGCATCACGCTCCGTACGGCGATCGAGTACTGGATCGCCCAGCTGCTGGGCGGCATCGTCGGCGCCGCGCTGCTGTTCCTGGTCGCCAAGCAGGTGCCGGGCCTGAAGACCGACGAGGCATTCGGGTCCAACGGCTGGGCCGACCGTTCGGCGGTGCACATCAATCTCGGCGGCGCCTTCGTGGCCGAGATCGTGCTGACGTTCCTGCTGGTGTTCGTGGTGCTCGCGGTCACCCACCGGGTGGCGGTGGTCGGCTTCGACGGCCTGCCGATCGGCCTGGCGCTGGCGACCGTGCACCTCATCGGCATTCCGCTCACCGGTACGTCGGTGAACCCGGCCCGCAGCATCGGCCCGGCCCTGTTCGCGGGCGGCGGCGCGCTGTCGCAGCTGTGGCTGTTCATCGTGGCGCCGCTGATCGGCGGCGCGCTGGCCGCGGTGGTGCACCAGGTCACCCACCCGCCGAACGAGCCCAAGCTGGTCGCGGACGAACGCTCCGCGACGTAACGGCATCGTAGCGACGTACGGCATCGTAACGACGCAACGGCACCGTAACGACGCAACGGCACCGTAACGACGCAACGGCACCGTGACGACGTAACCGCACCGTAGCGACGGAACACCGTACAAACGACGAGGCCGCCCCCGGCACCACCGGCCGGGAGCGGCCTCCTCGCCTACCTCACCTATGCGGGCCCAAGCCGCACCTCACGCGCAAGCCGCACCTCACGCGCAAGGCGCGCCCAGCGCGCCGAGACGGGCCCCGTTACCCGTACACCGGCCCCGTGAACTTCTCCCCAGGCCCCTGCCCCGGCTCGTCCGGTACGACGCTCGCCTCCCGGAAGGCCAGCTGGAGCGACTTCAGCCCGTCCCGCAGCGGCGCCGCGTGGTAGGAGCCGATCTCCGTCGCGCTCGCCGTCACCAGTCCGGCCAGCGCCTGGATGAGCTTGCGGGCCTCGTCCAGGTCCTTGTGCTCGGCGCCGTCCTCGGCGAGCCCGAGGTTGACCGCCGCGGAGGACATCAGGTGCACGGCGACGGTGGTGATCACCTCGACGGCCGGCACGTCCGCGATGTCGCGGGTCATCGCGTCGAAGTCCGGGTTCGCGGGGGCGGCGGGGCCGGCCGGCTCCGCCGGGCCGGGCTGCTGCGGGGTCTGGTCACTCATGGCTCGCGCTTCACTTCCTGCTCAGGGGTCGGCCCCACCTTATGGTGGGCCCGTGCACGCGCGGGGCCCGCCCCCGCGGCAGGTCCGCGGACGAGTGGGGTCCGCCCCTTGACTCGTGTATCCTGGGAGTCCGACCGGCCGAGCACCGATGTGCCCGGCCCACAAGTGGAGGCTCCGATCTCCCACCCGACCAGCCCCCGGGCCGGCGGGTCAACGGTCAGGCTGCGCCCCGCGGTGACATCGCGGCGGTGCTCCCGATCCATTGAGGAGCCCCGCCTGTGTCCCGTCCGGGGCATTTTTCGTGCTGCGGCGTGGTTGGTCATACCGAAACAGACGTTACGCGGCAGTCCGCCAGGCCGTCGCGTGGTGCTACCGAGGAGGATCCATCAGCGCCGAGCCCCGCATCAACGACCGGATTCGCGTCCCCGAGGTGCGACTCGTCGGTCCCAGTGGCGAGCAGGTCGGCATTGTGCCGCTTGCCAAGGCCCTGGAGCTTGCGCAGGAGTACGACCTCGACCTGGTCGAGGTGGCGGCGAACGCCCGTCCGCCGGTCTGCAAGCTCATGGACTACGGAAAGTTCAAGTACGAGTCGGCCATGAAGGCCCGTGAGGCGCGCAAGAACCAGGCGCACACGGTCATCAAGGAGATGAAGCTCCGGCCGAAGATCGACCCGCACGACTACGACACCAAGAAGGGTCACGTCGTCCGGTTCCTCAAGCAGGGTGACAAGGTCAAGATCACGATCATGTTCCGTGGTCGCGAGCAGTCCCGCCCCGAGCTGGGCTTCCGACTGCTGCAGCGGCTCGCGGAGGACGTCCAGGACCTGGGCTTCATCGAGTCCAACCCGAAGCAGGACGGCCGCAACATGATCATGGTCCTCGGTCCGCACAAGAAGAAGACCGAGGCGATGGCCGAGGCCCGTGAGGCGCAGGCCGCCCGCAAGGCGGAGCGCCAGGGCTCTGCTGCCGAGCAGGGCGCCGAGGAGCCTGCCGAGGCGTGATCCAGGGCGCGAGCCCCGGAGAACGCCGGGGACCGCCCCGGATTCCAACCGATACATCTGACGCCCCCGGGCGCCGGTCCCCAGGCCGGTGGGGGCGCCACTCAAGAGGAGAGAACGGCGCATGCCGAAGAACAAGACGCACAGCGGTGCCAGCAAGCGCTTCAAGATCACCGGCTCCGGCAAGGTGATGCGGGAGCGCGCCGGCAAGCGCCACCTGCTCGAGCACAAGTCGTCCCGCGTGACGCGTCGCCTCACCGGCAACGCCGTGATGGCCCCGGGCGACGCCGCGAAGGTCAAGAAGCTTCTCGGCAAGTAAGTCCTGCCGCCCGCCGCGAGGCGCGGCACGCAGGACCCGACCGGGACCGAAGTCGATTCGGGCCGTGTGACGACCACCGCGGCCCCGCTACAAGGAGTTAACAAGTGGCACGCGTCAAGCGGGCAGTCAACGCCCACAAGAAGCGCCGGGCGATCCTCGAGCAGGCCAGCGGCTACCGCGGCCAGCGTTCCCGCCTCTACCGCAAGGCGAAGGAGCAGGTCACCCACTCCCTCGTCTACAACTACAACGACCGCAAGAAGCGCAAGGGCGACTTCCGTCAGCTGTGGATCCAGCGCATCAACGCCGCTGCCCGCGCCAACGGCATGACCTACAACCGCTTCGTGCAGGGTCTGAAGGCCGCGAACATCGAGGTCGACCGCAAGATGCTGGCCGAGCTCGCGGTCAACGACACCAACGCGTTCGCCGCGCTGGTCGAGGTGGCCCAGAAGGCGCTGCCGAGCGACGTCAACGCCCCGAAGGCTGCCTGAACCACGGTCTGAGGCACGTCACGCACCGACCCGCAGGCCACCGGCCTGCGGGTCCGTTGCTTTCCGCACGCCCTTCCGCCCGCCCGACGACATCCGAAGAAGTGAGCCGCCGCCCATGGGCACCCCCGAGTTGATCTCCCCGCGTTCCGCGCGTGTCGCCGCCGCCCGGCGGCTGGCCCGCCGCAACTTCCGCGGCAAGGAACGCCGGTTCATCGCCGAGGGCCCGCAGGCCGTACGCGAAGCCGTCGCGCACCGCTTCGCCGGGGAGCGCACGCTCGTCGAGCTGTTCGCCACCCCGGAGGCCGCCGAGCGGCACGCGGACATCGTCGGCGCGGTGCGCGCGGCCGGCGTACCGGTGCACTACGCCGCCGACGCGACCATCGCCGAGCTGTCCCAGACCGTCACCCCGCAGGGCCTGGTCGGCGTCTGCCGGTTCCTGGACTCGCCCTTCGAGGAGATCCTGGCGGCCCGCCCGAAGCTGGTCGCGGTGCTCGCCAACGTACGCGACCCCGGCAACGCCGGTACGGTGCTGCGCTGCGCGGACGCCGCGGGCGCCGACGCGGTGGTGCTGACCGACGCCTCGGTGGACCTCTACAACCCCAAGTCGGTGCGGGCCTCGGTCGGTTCGCTCTTCCACCTGCCGGTCGCCGTGGGCGTACCGGTCGAGCAGGTCGTCGCAGGGCTGCGCGACGCGGGCGTACGGATCGTGGCGGCCGACGGCGCGGGCGCCGCCGACCTGGACGCCGAGCTGGACGCGGGCACCATGAGCGGCCCCACCGCCTGGGTCTTCGGCAACGAGGCGTGGGGCCTGCCGGAGGAGACCCGCGCGCTGGCCGACGCGGTGGTACGGGTGCCCATCCACGGCAAGGCCGAGAGCCTCAACCTGGCCACCGCCGCCGCCGTATGCCTCTACGCCTCGGCCCGCGCGCAGCGCACCACCGGAGGCTGCCGCTCCGCCTCCCGCGGCTAGTAGTGTTGCGTCCCCGTGGGCCGGAAGGGGAGGGGGTAGCGGGAATGCAGACGAGGGCGCGCAGTACGGCGGCCGCCGCCGGTTCCCGTCCGGAGGGCGGCGACGCGCCCGGCCCGGTGCCCGCCGGCGCCCCGGACCTCGCCGGCGCCGGGCTGGACCCGGACGACCTGCCCGACGGCCTGGTCGTCGCCGACGAGACCGGCCGGATCATCTGCTTCAACGCCGCCGCGGCCCGGATCACCGCCATCGACCCGCGTGACGCGCTGGGCCGCCCCCTGGAGAAGGCGTTACCGCTCCAGGACATCGAGGGCCGCCGCTGGTGGCAGCTGACCGACCCGTACGGCGGCCTGGCGATCCGCAACGGCCAGCCGGAGCGCAACCTGCTGCTCGGCGGCCGCGAGGTGCTGGTCTCCGCGCGCTACGTCCGCAGCCGCCCCACCGGCCCGGTCCGCCGCCTCGTCGTCGCGCTGCGCGGCACCGAGGCGCGGCGCCGTACGGAACTGAGTCACGCCGAGCTGATCGCCACCGTCGCCCACGAGCTGCGCTCGCCGCTGACCTCCGTCAAGGGCTTCACCGCCACCCTGCTGCAGAAGTGGGAGCGCTTCACCGACGACCAGAAGCGCCTGATGCTGGAGACCGTGGACGCGGACGCCAACCGCGTCACCCGGCTGATCGCCGAGCTGCTGGACATCTCCCGTATCGACTCCGGCCGGCTGGAGGTGCGGCGGCAGCGGGTGGACATGGTCGCCGCGGTACGCCGGCACGTCCAGGCGCAGACGACGGCGGGCCAGCTGCCGGACCGCTTCCTGATCCGCATGGTCGAGCCGCTGCCCGATCTGTGGGCCGATCCGGACAAAGTCGATCAGGTGCTGGGCAATCTGCTGGAAAACGCGGTGCGCCACGGTGAGGGAACCGTCACCATCGAGGTGGCACCGGCATCGGACGTCTCCGGAGCGGAAGGGACGAGTGTCACCGTGAGCGACGAGGGCCCCGGCATCCCCGAGGAGTCGATGAGCCGCGTCTTCACCCGTTTCTGGCGGGGCAGCAAGCGCGGCGGCACCGGCCTGGGCCTGTATATCGTCAAGGGCATCGTCGAGGCCCACGGCGGCACGATCACGGTCGGCCGCGCCCCGGCCGGCGGCGCCCGGTTCCGATTCAGCCTGCCCGTCGGGACGCCCGCCTTCATGGCGTGAGCGGCGCCCGGCGGGCCCATCCCCGTCGGGGCTCGGATGAGGCGCGGCCGCCCTGCCCCGTAGACTGCACCTTTGGCACCTTTGGCACTGCACACGTCGGGGGCAAGCCGCGCGCCAAGCCCATCGGAAGCACGGGAAGAGATGTCCGCACCCAATAAGTCGTACGACCCTGTCGAGGTCGAGGCCCTGAAACCGGAAGAGATCGCCCGGATGCGGGACGAGGCGCTGGCCGCCATCGCCGCCGCCGGCGACCTCCAGGAGCTGCACGAGGTGAAGGTCGCGCAGACCGGCGGCACCTCGCCGCTGGCGCTGGCCAACCGCGAGATCGGCGCGCTGCCGCCGCAGGCGAAGGCGGACGCGGGCAAGCGCGTCGGCCAGGCCCGCGGCCAGGTGAGCCAGGCGCTCAAGGCCCGCCAGGAAGAGCTGGAGGCGGAGCGGGACGCCCGGGTGCTGGTCGAGGAGGCGGTGGACGTCACGCTGCCGCACGACCGCGTACGCCCCGGCGCCCGCCACCCGCTCACCACCCTGTCCGAGCGGATCGAGGACGTCTTCGTGGCCATGGGCTACGAGGTCGCCGAGGGCCCCGAGGTCGAGTCGGAGTGGCTGAACTTCGACGCCCTGAACATCGCCCCGGACCACCCGGCCCGCACGATGCAGGACACGTTCTTCGTGGAGAACGACGCGGCGGGGGAGGACCAGTCCGGCGTCGTGCTGCGCACCCACACCTCGCCGGTGCAGATCCGCACGATGCTCGACCGCGAGCCGCCGCTGTACGTGATCTGCCCGGGCCGCGTCTACCGCACGGACGAGCTGGACGCCACCCACACCCCGGTCTTCAACCAGGTCGAGCTGCTCGCCATCGACGAGGGCCTGACCATGGCGGACCTGCGCGGCACCCTCGACCACATGGTCAAGGCGCTGTTCGGCGACGACATCAAGACGCGGCTGCGGCCGAACTACTTCCCGTTCACCGAGCCGTCCGCCGAGCTGGACATGGTCTGCTACGTCTGCCGCGGCGCGTCCGTCGGCGACCCGCAGCGCCCGTGCCGCACCTGCTCCAGCGAGGGCTGGATCGAGCTGGGCGGCTGCGGCATGGTCAACCCGCGGGTGCTGACGGCCTGCGGCGTCGACCCGGAGAAGTACAGCGGATTCGCCTTCGGGTTCGGCATCGAGCGGATGCTGATGTTCCGCCACAACGTCGAGGACATGCGAGACATGGTCGAGGGTGACGTCCGGTTCACCCGGCCTTTCGGGATGGAGATCTGATGCGGGTCCCGCTTTCTTGGCTGCGGGAATACGTCGACCTGCCGGCCGGTGAGTCCGGCCGCGACGTACAGGCCAAACTCGTCGCCACCGGCCTGGAGGTCGAGACCGTCGAGCAGCTCGGCGCCGGCCTCAAGGGCCCGCTGGTCGTCGGCCAGGTGCTGACCATTGAGGAGCTGGAGGGCTTCAAGAAGCCGATCCGCTTCTGCACGGTGGACGTCGGCCAGGCCAACGGCACCGGCGAGCCTCAGGAGATCGTCTGCGGCGCGCGCAACTTCGCCGTCGGCGACAAGGTCGTCGTGGTGCTGCCCGGCGCCGTGCTGCCCGGCGACTTCAAGATCGCCGCGCGCAAGACGTACGGCAAGGTCTCGCACGGCATGATCTGCTCGGGCGACGAGCTGGGCATGGGTGACGACGGCAGCGGCGGCATCATCGTGCTGCCGCCGGAGTACGAGCCCGGCACCGACGCCATCGAGCTGCTCCAGCTCGTCGACGAGGTGCTGGACATCGCCGTCACCGCCAACCGCGGCGACTGCCTGTCCATGCGCGGCATCGCCCGCGAGGCCGCCATCGCCTACGGGCTGCCGCTGCGCGACCCGGCGCTGCTGGACGTGCCGCCGCCGAACTCCTTCGGTTACCCGGTCAAGGTCGCCGACCCGCTCGGCTGCGACCGCTTCACCGCCCGTACGGTCGTCGGCCTGAACCCGGAGGCGCGCTCCCCTATCTGGCTCCAGCGCCGCCTGCAGAAGGCCGGCATGCGGCCGGTCTCGCTCGCCGTCGACGTCACCAACTACGTGATGCTGGAGCTGGGCCAGCCGCTGCACGCCTACGACCGCTCCCGTGTGGAGGGGACGATCGGCGTGCGCCGCGCCGAGGCCGGCGAGAAGCTGACCACCCTGGACGGCGCGCAGCGCGTGCTGGACGCCGAGGACCTGGTCATCACCGACAACCGCGGTGTGATCGGCCTGGCCGGTGTGATGGGTGGCGCCAACACCGAGATCGCCGACCCGTCGGCGGACCCGGAGACCGGCGAGGTGCGCGGCACCACCGAGGTCGTCGTCGAGGCGGCGCACTTCGACGCGGTGTCCGTGGCCCGTACGGCCCGCCGCCACAAGCTGTCCTCCGAGGCGTCCAAGCGCTTCGAGCGCGGCGTGGACCCGCAGGCCGCGTCCGCCGCCGCGCAGCGCACCGTCGACCTGCTGGTGCTGCTCGCGGGCGGCACCGCCGAGGCCGGCGTCACCGAGGTCGTCTCGCCGAGCGGGCCGCGCACGATCACCACGCGCGCGGACCACCCGGACCGCGTCGCGGGCGTCTCGTACGGCCGTGAGACCGTGGTCCGCCGCCTCCAGCAGGTCGGCTGCGACGTGTACGGCCAGGACGAGCTGGTCGTGACGGTGCCGTCCTGGCGGCCCGACCTGACCGACCCCAACGACCTGGCCGAAGAGGTCATCCGCCTGGAGGGGTACGAGAACCTGCCCCTCACCCTGCCCCGGCCGCCCGCCGGGCGGGGCCTGACCGAGCGCCAGCGGTTGCACCGCCGCGTCGGCCGCGCGCTGGCCGGCGCCGGCTACGTCGAGGCACCGACCTACCCGTTCCTCGGCGAGGCCGTCCTCGATCAGCTCGGCCTGGCGGAGGACGACCCGCGCCGCCGGACCGTCAAGCTGGTCAACCCGCTCTCCGACGAGGAGCCCGCGCTCCGTACGACGCTGGTGCCGGGCCTGCTCGGCGCGCTGCGGCGCAACGACGGCCGCGGCTCGCACGACCTCGCGCTCTTCGAGACCGGCCTGGTCTTCCGGCCGACCGGCGACGAGAAGCCGTCGGTGCGGCTGCCGGTGGACCGCCGGCCGACCGACGAGGAGATCGCCGCGCTGGACGCAGCACTGCCCGAGCAGCCGCGCCGCGCCGCTGTGGTGCTCGCCGGCGCCCGCGAGCAGGCCGGCTGGTGGGGCAAGGGCCGTCCGGCCGACTGGGCGGACGCGATCGAGGCGGGCCGGATCGTGGCGCGCGAGGCCGGGGTCGAGCTGATCGTCCGCCAGGACCAGCACGCGCCCTGGCACCCGGGCCGCTGCGCGGCGCTGCTCGCCGTGACCGACGGCGAGGAGGTGCTCGTCGGCAACGCCGGTGAGCTGCACCCGCGCGTCATCAAGGCGCTCGGCCTGCCGGAGCGCACCTGCGCGATGGAGATCGACCTGGACCGCCTCCAGCGGGCCGGCGGCGGCGTGGTCCAGGCGCCGCGGATCTCCACCTACCCGGTCGCCACCCAGGACGTCGCGCTGATCGTGGACGCGTCGGTCCCGGCCGCCGAGGTCGCCGGGGCGCTCCGCTCCGGCGCGGGCGAGCTGCTCGAATCGCTGCGGCTGTTCGACGTGTTCACCGGCGAGCAGGTGGGCGAGGGCAAGAAGTCCCTGGCCTACGCGCTGCGCTTCCGGGCGCCCGACCGCACGCTGACCGCCGACGAGGCGTCCGCGGCGCGGGACGCGGCGGTGGCCGTCGCGGTCGAGCGGACGGGTGCGGTGCTGCGCGGCGCGTAAGCACGCGTACCGCTTCTCCCACCGGGGCCCGGGAACGAACCGACGGTTCGTCCCCGGGCCCCTTGGCGTTTCCCCAGCGGTCACCCGATCGGGTGAGATCAGTGCGCAAAGTGTCCGGTCGACCACGCGGGGTCGCAAGAATCGTGCGGGACGATGCGGCTCGCTCACACAACAGGTTCCGCCGCGGGGAGAGGGCCGGGCCGACCGCCTCGATGGTTGCTGGGGGGAGCATCGGCATGATCCGAACCTGGGCGCGGCGGGGCGGCACGCCTGCGCGTGCCGCGCGAGCGCGGCGGGCCTTCGTCCTCGTGCTGCCCGGCCTGTGGGTCCTCGCCGTACTGCTCTGGGAGCGCTACGCCACCGCCGAGGGCCAGTTCCTCCAGCTCCTCGCCGCCGCCCCCGCCATCGCCTGTGCCGGCACCGGACGGCGCCAGTGCGTGGTGCTCGGCGGCCTGTGCGCGCTGCTCGCGCTGCTGCCCCTGGGCGCGGAGGACCCGGGCGCCCACGCCGTCGCCCGTATCGGCACGTGCTGCGCCGTCCTCGTCGTCGTGGCCGCCAGCTATCTGACCGCGGGCCGTCGGCTGCGCCTGCTGCGGGAGCTGGAGCGTACGAAAGAAGTGGCCACCGCCGCGCAGCGGGTGCTGCTGCGCCCGCTGCCCGCGCGCGTGGACGGCATCGTGGTCGCCGCCGACCACCTCACGGCGGACGAGGCCGCCACCGTCGGCGGCGACCTGTACGACGTCATGGCGACGCGCCACGGCGTACGGGCCGTCATCGGCGATGTGCGCAGCCACGGCATCGGCGCGCTGGGCACGGTCGCCGCCGTCCTCGGCAGTTTCCGCGAGGCGGCGCACGACGAACCGGACCTGGGCGCGGTGCTCCGGCGCTTGGAGCGCGCCCTGCAGCGGCATCTGCGGGAGCGGGCGCGCGCGGAGCACCCGGCGTCGGGCGGCGGCGAGCCGGAGCACCCGCTGTCCGAGGAGTTCGTGACGGTGCTGCTCGTGGAGATCGACCGGGACGGCGCCGTACGCACCCTGAACTGCGGGCACCCGTGGCCGTACCGCCTCAGCCGGCAGGGCGTGCTGCTGGAGGCGCCCGGCGAGCCGATGCCGCCGCTGGGCCTCTTCCCGCTGCCCGCCGAACTGCCGGTGGTGGCCTGCCCGCCGCTGCTCCCCGGCCAGGCGATCTTCCTGCACACGGACGGCGCGACCGACGCGCGGGACGCCCACGGCACGTTCTTCCCGCTGCCGCGGGCGCTGGACGACAGTGTCCGCTCGGTCCGCGACTGCCGCCCCGCCCGCGTCGTCGAAGGCGTACGCACCGCGCTGCTGCGGCACGTCGGCGGGCCGCTGTCGGACGATGTGGCGCTGCTGGTGCTGTGCAACGACCGCTGGCGGGTACCCGCCCAGGCGGACGCGGCCCCCTCGGCGCGCGGGCGTGTCCGGGCGGGCCGGGCGGAGTGAAGGACGGCGCGGCCGGTTCACACCCCGTGTGAAGGGCGCTTCATTACGCTGATCTCAAGGGGTAGTTGAGTCGACAAATCTATGGGCGGTCGCCCCGGCCGGGGGGCGGGGCGGCGCTCTCGGGAGGGCGCCATGGAGCCCAACAGCCTGCTCGACGCGATTCTCGACGAGGCCGGAATCTCGCACGCCGGGCTGGCCCTGCACGTCAACCAGCTCGGCCGGCAGCGCGGACTGGCGCTGCGCTACGAGCACACGGCGGTGGCCCGCTGGCTGAAGGGGCAGCGGCCACGGGGCCAGGTACCCGACCTGATCTGCGAAGTCCTCAGCGAGCGGCTGCACCGGGCCGTGGGGCTCGACGACATCGGACTGAGCCGGCCGGGAGTGCGCCGCGTCCCGGAGACCCCGCTCTCCGGATTCGTCGAACGCGCCACCGCGCTGTGGCGGTCCGACGAGCAGCAGCGGCCGCATGTGCTGTCCGCGCCCGCCCTCACCGGCACCTCGGCGGTCATCCCCGTATGGGAGTGGGAGAACCCGCCCGAGGACGCCGACGTGTCCAGGGACGGCCTGACCCGGGTGTCCATGGCGGACATCGAAATGCTCCGCGCGGCGCGTACGCACTACGAGCAGATGTACCGGAAGGCGGGTGGTATCGCGACGAGAACGCGGGTCGTCGGGTTCCTCAACACCGAGGCGGCACCGCTGCTGCGCGGCAGCTACACCGATGCGACGGGGCGTCAGCTCCACCGGGCGACCGGCGGGCTGGTGGCCGTCGCGGGAATCTGTGCGTACGACTCGGACGCCCTGGGCCTGGCCCAGCGCTACTTCCATCAGGCGCTGCGGCTGGCCAAGGCGAGCGGGGACCGGGGGCTCGGCGCGTACATCATCGCGCTGCTGGTCAACCAGTCCCTGTTCGTCAGGGAGTACCGCCAGGCGGTCGCGTTCGCGGAGGCGGCCCTGCGCACGGCGGGGCCGCAGATCACCCCGGCGCTGGCGGCGGATCTCTACGCGATGCAGGCCAAGGCGTACGCACGCCTGGGGGACGGCGCGAGCGCGCTGTCCTGCATCCGGCGTGCGGAGGCGGCGGCCGAGCGCATACGCCCCGGTCAGGAACCCGACGAAACGGATTACGTCCAGCCGGGCCTGGTGAACGTCCAAGTGGCGGAGGCGCTGCTGAGCCTGGGGGACCTGCGGGCCGCCCGGGCCCACGCGGACGCCGCCGTCGACACCCCCGCGCACGACCGGGGCCGGGTCCACCGGCTGGCCATGCTCACCCATATCGAGCTGCGCCAAGGGGACGCGGACCAGGCTGTGGCCAACGCCGCGCAGATGACCGAACAGGCGCGGGGAATGGAGTCGCAGCGGTTACGGGACCGGCTGCGGGCGGTGCGCGAGCATCTGTCCGAAACCGGAGGTACCGCCACCGAGCAGGCTGCCGATCTGATCGACGAGGCGCTGCGCGTTCCACTGTGAGGCCGGCCCGTGTCACCTTGCCAGCCCAACGGCGGAAGGTGGCACATACGTGCGATGGAAGAATCTCAGTGAGCAGACCGTCTACGAGAACCGCTGGTTCCGGGTCAACCTCGCCGATGTCGAACTCCCCGACGGCCGCCATCTGGATCACTTTCTGATCCGGTTGCGGCCCGTCGCCGTGGCCACAGTGGTCAACGAGGCCAACGAGGTGCTGCTGCTGTGGCGGCACCGCTTCATCACCGACACCTGGGGATGGGAGCTGGCCGCGGGGGTGGTCGAGGACGGCGAGGACATCGCCGCCGCGGCCGCCCGGGAGATGGAGGAGGAGACCGGGTGGCGCCCCGGCCCCCTCGAACACCTCCTTTCGGTGGAGCCGTCCAACGGCCTCACCGACGCCCGGCACCACATCTTCTGGTCCGACCAGGGCGCCTTCGTGGGCCATCCCGAGGACGACTTCGAGTCCGACAAACGGGAGTGGGTCCCCTTGAAACTGGTACCCGACATGATCGCGCGAGGGGAGGTGCCGGCCGCCAATATGGCGGCCGCTCTGCTGTTGCTGCACCACATCAGGCTGGGGTGACCCGGGCGGCGGCGCGCGGGACGTGCCGCGTACCCGCCGGCCTCAGCGCACCATCGCCTGCCATACGGCGATCGCCAGCGCCGCGAGCCCCGTGAGTGCGGCGATGGAGGGCAGCGGCCAGCGGCCGTGCTCCAACCGCGTGACGCGGGCCTGCAAGTCGCCCGCGTCACGCTCGGTCTGTTCGGAACGCTGGGCGAGCAAGGCCAGTTGGCCGTCGACACGGGCGGTCCGCACATCGAGGCAGCGTCTGAGCTCCGCCATGTCGGTGGCAACCAGATCGGGTTCAGGGTGGGCGGTCACGGTCCGCTCCTCATTCCTTCCTTGGACGGGACTTCGTTGTCGATCCGCGCATCAGTCAACTACCTCGGTACGGACGGCGGGAGCGTGTGCGGGACGAATATGCGGGTTGGCCGCGCACACCCCGTGTGAAGTCACCCGCCGTGACGGCTCCCGAGGGAGTGCGGACTTCACACGGGGTGTGAACCGCGCACCAGCGCCCGCCCCGTTCACACGGTCCCGACCATGGGCGGGAAGCCCGAAGCTGGTCTGCAACGGGGGCCGCTGCCGGTGGACGGGCGCCCATCGGCCGGTTGTCCGCCCGCCGTCTTTCCCCCGAGCGGCGGGCGGACCACGAACGGGGGACGTCGCTCACGGGGCGGGACGGCGGGCGGATCTTTCGTCCGGCAGGCCCGGGGCTCTTGGCCCGGGGCAGGGTGGAGCAGGACGGCGCGAGGGCCGCTTCCCATCAGGGGAGCGGCCCTCGCGCCGTGTGCGTGGGGTGCGGGCCGGAGCCGTGAGCGGGCCCCGCCGTCCGCACCGCCGGGAAGATCAGTACGGGTAGAAGCCGGAGCCGGTCTTGCGGCCGAGGCGCCCGGCGTCGACCATGCGGGCCAGCAGCGGGGGAGCGGCGTACAGCGGTTCCTTGTACTCCTCGTACATCGAAGCGGCGACCGAGGCGACGGTGTCCAGGCCGATCAGGTCGGAGAGCCGGAGCGGGCCCATCGGGTGGGCGCAGCCGAGCTCCATGCCGTTGTCGATGTCCTCGCGGCTGGCGATGCCGGACTCGAACATCCGGATCGCGGAGAGCAGGTACGGGATCAGCAGCGCGTTGACGACGAAGCCGGAGCGGTCCTGGGCGCGGATCGCGTGCTTGCCCAGCACGTCCTGGACCAGCAGCTCGGCCCGCTTGATCGTCTCCTCGCCGGTGGTCAGCGCGGGGATCAGCTCGACCAGCTTCTGCACCGGCGCCGGGTTGAAGAAGTGGATGCCGATGACCTGGTCGGGGCGTGAGGTGGCGACGGCCAGCTTGACCAGCGGGATGGAGGAGGTGTTGGAGGCCAGGATCGCGTCCGGGCGGGTCACCACCTGGTCGAGGACCTGGAAGATCTCGGTCTTGACCTGCTCGTTCTCCACGACAGCCTCGATGACCAGGTCGCGGTCGGCGAACTCGCCGAGGTCGGTGGTGAAGCTGAGCCGGCCGAGCGTCGCGTCCCGCTCCGCGACAGTGATCTTGCCGCGGTCGGCCGCCTTGCCGAGGGAGTTGGTCAGCCGTGTACGGCCCAGCTCCAGCGCCTCGCCGGTGGTCTCCGCGACCATCACGTCCAGGCCGGCGCGGGCACACACCTCGGCGATACCGGCGCCCATCTGGCCGCAGCCCACCACTCCGACGCGTTCGATGTCGGTCACATCGTGCCTTTCGCTGATCTCGGGGTCCGGCGGCCCGTGCGGGGGCCCGTGCTCGTGGCAGGGACCCCGGCGTCCGCCTCGGCCCCGACGTTACTCCGCGGAATGCTGTGCGGCGGGGGGAGGGGCGGGCATGCTGGTGCCCTAGGACGGGACGTACCGGACACTTTGGGGGCGCGGCATGAGACGGATCACACGAAGAGCCTTCACGGTCGTGGCCCTGACCACGGCCGCCGCAGTACCGGGCACCGGGGGCGCGGCGGCCCGCGGCCGGGGCGCGGACGGCGGACGGGCGGAGTTCCGCGGCATGTGGCTGGCGACGGTCGCCAACCGGGACTGGCCTTCCAAACCCGGCCTGCCGCCCGCCCGGCAGCAGGCCGAGCTGCTGCGGTATCTGGACGTGGCGGTGACGCGCCGCCTCAACACCGTGATCTTCCAGGTGCGTCCCACGGCGGACGCGCTGTGGCCCTCCCCGTACGAACCGTGGTCGGAGTACCTGACCGGGACGCAGGGCCGCGACCCCGGCTGGGACCCCCTCGGCTTCGCCGTGCGCGAGGCCCACCGGCGCGGCCTGGAGCTGCACGCCTGGTTCAATCCGTACCGCATCGCCAACCACACCGACCCGACCCGGCTGGTGCCCACCCACCCGGCGCGGCTGCACCCGGACTGGGTCGTGCCGTACGGCGGCAAGCTCTACTACAACCCGGGCCTGCCCGAGGTCCGCGGCTTCGTCGAGGACGCGATCCTCGACGCGGTGGAGCGCTACGACATCGACGGCGTCCACTTCGACGACTACTTCTACCCCTACCCGGTGGCGGGGCAGACCTTCGACGACGACGCCGCGTACGAGGAGTACGGCGGCGACTTCGGGACCCGCGCGGACTGGCGGCGCGCCAACATCGACCTGCTCGTGCACGAGACCGCGCAGCGGGTGCGCGAGGCGCGGTCACCGGGCCACGGGCCGGGCCGCGGCGGGGGCCGGTGGCACCGCCGCCGTACCCACCACCGCCCCGTACGGTTCGGCATCAGCCCCTTCGCCATATGGCGCAACCAGGCCACCGATCCGGCCGGATCCGACACCCGCGCGGGCGTGCAGACCTACGACGACCTCTACGCCGACACCCGTAAATGGGTGCGCGAGGAGTGGATCGACTACATCGTGCCGCAGGTCTACTGGAACATCGGGTTCCCCGCCGCCGACTACGCGAAGCTGGTGCCCTGGTGGGCGGAGACGGTCGCGGGGACACGGGTGCACCTGTGCGTCGGCGAGGCCCTCTACAAGGCGGGGGCGCCCGGCCAGCCGCCCGCCTGGCAGGACCCCGCCGAACTCTCCCGCCACCTCACCTTCGCCCGCCGCTACCCCAGGGTGCGCGGCCACATCTTCTTCTCGGCGAAGGAGGTGGCCGAGGACCGCACCGGGGCGATGGCGCGGGTGGTGGCCGACCACTACCAGGGGCCGGCCGTGCCACCGCGGGCCGTCTGAGCGGCGCCCCGGGCGGCTACTCCCTGGGCTCGGCCGTGGAGAACGGCCGTACGACGGTGTCCGGGCCCGGGGACATCAGGGTCTCGTGCCCGTCCTCGAAACGGACGCGGTAGGGCGGGGCGCCGTTCTCGCCCAGCACTTCGATGATCTCGACGGTCCGGTCGTGCTGCCCCACGATCCTGCCGTGCACCAGCAGCCGGTCTCCCACACTCGCATGCATCGGCTACGGCCTCCTCGTCAGTCGGTCGGAGGGTGTGTGTTCCGTGGCGGCAAGTGTACGGCCGGGCCCCACCGTTGCACCCGTGGAGAGCGGCGGCCGGGCGGTGTCCACCGGCCATTCGGTCAGGTGGCGGAGCGCTGGGTGACCGCGATGCAGACCAGGACGGCGACGGCGGCGACCGGGGCGGCCAGCGGCAGCTGCTCGCCCAGCAGCAGTACGGACCAGACCAGCGTCAGCAGCGGCTGCGCGAGCTGGAGCTGGCTGGCCTTGGAGACACCGATGGCCGCCATGCCGCGGTACCAGACCACCATCCCGAGGAACTGCGAGCCGAACGACAGCCACAGCAGGCCCGCCACCGCGTGCCCCGTGAAGTGCGGCGGTTCGGCGAGCAGCGCGAGGACCGCGCCGGGCACGGTGACCGGCACGGCCAGCAGCAGCGCCCAGCCGATCACCTGCCAGCCGGGCAGGTGCCGGGCGAGCAGACCGCCTTCGGTGTAGCCCGCCGCGCACACCAGGAGGGCGGCGAAGAGGTAGAGGTCGCCGGTGCTCAGCGCACCGCCGCTCTGCTGGACGGTGAAGCCGATGACGATGGCGGCGCCGGCCAGCGCCGCGGCCCAGAACGTCTTCGACGGCCGGGCCCCGGTCCGTACGGCCGAGAACGCCGCGGTGGTCAGCGGCAGCAGACCGACGACGACCGCCGCGTGCGAGGTGGTGGAGGTCTCCAGGGCGAGGGTGGTCAGCAGCGGGAAGCCGAGGACGACGCCGGCCGCCACGACGGCCAGGCCCGCCCAGTGCCGCCGCTCGGGCGGCCGGACCCGGAACGCGGCCAGGCAGCACCCGGCGATGAGGGCGGCGAGCACGCTGCGCAGCGTCACCACCGTCCAGGCGCCCATGCCTTCCAGGGCCCAGGCGGTGGCGGGAAAGGTGAGCGAGAAGGAGGCGACGCCGAGGGCGGCGAGCAGGGTGCCGCGGGCGGCGGTGGCGGGTACGGCGATCGGGGGGCCGGGGGCGGTGGACGCGGTGGCCGGGGCGTTGACCGCTATCGCGGTACCGGTAGTAGCGCTATCGTGCTCTCTCATGCAAGAGCGTAGCAGCGTCGCCGAACTGGCCGCGATCCTCCGAGGCGGCCTCAACCGCTACTCTCCCGGTGAGAAGCTGCCGTCCAGCCGGGCCCTGGTCGAGCGGCACCGGGTGAGCCCGGTGACGGTCTCCCGCGCGCTGGCAGAGCTGGCGGCCGAGGGGCTGGTCGTCACCCGGCCCGGCGCCGGGGCCTTCCGCGCGGAGGCCCGGCAGCAGGCCCGTCCGGTGGACACCTCCTGGCAGGAGATCGCGCTGAGCGCCGAGGCGGCGGGCGACCATGCGCCGCGTGGCGTGGACGCTTCGGGCGTACTGGCCACGCTCGCCGAGTCCGCCTCCGGCGTCATCGAGCTGAACGGCGGCTATCTGCACCCCGCCCTCCAGCCGGAGCGCGCGCTGGCCGCCGCGCTCACGCGGGCCGGACGGCGGCCGGGAGCCTGGGGGCGGCCGCCGGTGGAAGGCGTCGCCGAGCTGCGGGCGTGGTTCGCGCGCGAGATCGGCGGCCCCGGGGGAGTGCTCGCGGCCTCCGACGTCCTGGTGACGGCGGGCGGGCAGAGCGCCCTGACCGCGGCCCTGCGGGCGCTCGCCCCGCCGGGCGCGCCGGTGCTCGTCGAGTCGCCGACGTACCCGGGCGTGCTGGCTGCGGCCCGCGCCTCCGGGCTGCGGCCGGTCCCCGTACCGGCGGACGCGGACGGCGTACGGACCGATCTGCTGGCCGACGCGTTCCGGGCCAGCGGGTCCCGGCTGTTCGTCTGCCAGCCGCTCTTCCAGAACCCGACCGGGGCGGTGCTGGCCGCCGGGCGCCGGGCCGAGGTGCTGCGGATCGCGCGGGCCGCCGGGGCGTTCGTGGTGGAGGACGACTTCGCGCGCCGCCTCGTCCACGAGGACGCGCCCGTGGTGCCGCCCACGCTGGTCGCCGACGACCCGGACGGCACGGTCGTGCACGTCTGCTCGCTGACCAAGGCCGCGTCGCCGAGCCTGCGCGTGGGCGCGCTCGCCGCGCGCGGTCCGGTCCTGGACCGGCTGCGCGCCATCCAGGTCGTGGACAGCTTCTTCGTGCCCAGGCCGCTCCAGGAAGCGGCCCTGGAGCTGGTGGGCTCCCCGGCGTGGAGCCGCCACCTGCGGGCCCTGGCGGGACAGCTGGCCGCCCGCAGGGAAGCGCTTGTCGCCGCGCTCCGGCTGCACTTCGGGAGTACGGACGAGGGCCCCGGTGTGCAGGTCGTCCCGCCCGGCGGTTACCACCTCTGGCTGCGGCTGCCCGACGGCACGGACGAGACGGCGCTCGCCGGCGCGGCCCTGCGCGCGGGCGTCGCGGTCGCCCCGGGCCGCCCGTACTTCGCCGCCGAACCCCCGGCCCCGCATGTGCGCCTGACGTTCGCGCAGGCTTCGGGAGTGGCCGAACTGGCGGAAGGAGTACGGCGGTTGCGTACGGCCTACGAGGAAGTGACGGGTGGAAGGTGAGGTGGGCGACGCTGCGGCGGCAGGCGACGCGGAGGGGGCGGAGGAAGCGGGCCGGGGGCGCCGGGTAATCCGTTCGACTCCGGCCGCATCCTCTGCCAGCCTCCCGCCATGAACGACACGACCCGCGGCGACCGCGCCCCCGAGCCCGTGACCGACGGCATCCCCGCCGGTTACGAGGTCTCCACCGACCCGGACCGGCTGGACCTGGCCCTGATCCACCACTGGCTCTCCACCGACGCCTACTGGGCGCTCGGCCGCCCCCGCGAGCGCCAGGACCGGGCGGTGGCCGGATCGCTCAACTTCGGTCTGTACGAGAAGGATCCGGCCGGTGGCGGCCAGGCGCGGCAGGTCGGTTACGCCCGGGTCGTCACCGACCACACCACCTTCGCCTGGCTCTGCGACGTGTACATAGCGCCCGAAGCCCGGGGCAAGGGCCTGGGCACGGCCCTCGTCACCCACATCCGCGACCACTTGGCGCCGTGCGGCCTGCGCCGCATCCTGCTGGCGACCGGCGACGCCCACGAGGTCTACGCCCGCGTCGGCTTCGAGCCGCTGGCCGACCCGGGCAAGTGGATGGCGCTCGGGCTCCAGTAGCGGGGACTCCAGGAGCGCGCGGGGCCCCGCCTCAGTGCCCCAGTACCTCCCGCAGCTCCGGCTGGAGCAGGTCGGCGTGGGCGCGTACGAGGTCGTCGCACAGGTCCCAGATGCGTTCGACCGGGAGCGCGGCGGCGGTGGCGGGGTCCGTCATCGCCGCGTGCCGGATGTGGCGCGGCTCGCCCTCCACCGCGGCCCGTACGACCAGGTCGTTGGCGCTCACGTAGGTCCGGTTCAGGGCCGCGCACTGCGGCGGCAGGGCGCCGACCCGGGTGGGCTGCACGCCCAGCGAGTCCACCAGGCACGGCACCTCCACCACCGCATCGGCGGGCAGGTTGTCCACCAGGCCGTGGTTGGGCACATTGCCGTAGACCGTGCGCGGGGTGCCGGAGACGATGCTGTGGATGATCTGCGGCGCGTACTCCATCGTGCCCTCCACCGGCAGCGGCGAGCCGGCGGCGAGCGCGTCCCGGGTCCTCTCGTACTCGGCCGTGTTCTCCTCGATGATGTCCAGATACGTGCCGATCGGCAGCCGCAGCCGCTCCACCTCGCTGTCATGGTGCAGATACCAGGGCACGTATTCGGAGGAGTGCTCGCTGGTCTCGGTCGGGTAGTAGCCGAGCCTGCGGTACATGTCCACGCGTACCCGCCGCAGCAGCTGCGGGTCCTTGGCGATCGCGTCGTCCAGCAGCGGGTACAGGCTCCGCCCGCCCCGCTCGAAGCGCAGCATCCACGCCTGGTGGTTGACGCCCGCGGCCAGGTACGTGATCTCCTCGTACGGGACGTCCAGCAGCTCCGCGAGGTCCCGTGCGGTCCAGTGGACCGAGTGGCACAGGCCGACGACGCGGCGCAGCGGGGTGGCCCGCGCCAGGTACATCACGTTCATCGCCATCGGGTTGGTGTAGTTCAGCAGCCAGGCGTCCGGGCAGAGTTCGCCGATGTCGTCGGCGAGGGCGCGCAGCAGCGGGAAGGTGCGCAGCGCGCGGAAGATGCCGCCGACGCCGAGGGTGTCGCCGATGGTCTGGCGCAGTCCGTAGCGGGCGGGGATGTGGAAGTCCGTACGGGTGGCCGCGTTCATGCCGACCTGCACGGTGTTGATGACGAAGTCCGCGCCGTCGAGCGCCGCGCGCCGGTCGGGGTGCGCGGTGATCTGCGGCTCGGCGCCGCGGACGGCGGCGATGTGGCGGGCCGCGCCCTCGGCGGTGGCGAGGCGTTCGGCGTCGATGTCGTGCAGGGCGACATGGATGCGCCGCAGCTCGGGGAAGGCGAACAGGTCGGCGAGGAGACCTTGGGTGAAGACGACGCTGCCGGCGCCGATGAACGCGATCTTCACGGCGCCGGTGCCGGTGCGGCCGGTCGGGGCGGTGCTGGTCATGCGTGGCTCCCTGGTCGGGTCGTGAGGGCGGCGGCGCGGGCCTCGTCCCGGGTGGGCTGGGCCGCCGTACCGCCGTGGGCGCGGGTGGACAGGGCGCCGCAGGCCGCGGCGAAGGAGAGCGCCGCGGGCAGGTCCAGGCCGTGCAGGACCGCGGCGATGAAGCCGGCGTCGAAGCTGTCGCCCGCGCCGACGGTGTCCACCGGGTCGGCGGGCACGACGGCGGTACGGGTGAGGACGGCGCCGTCGTGGGCGAGCGCGCCGGCCGCCCCGTCCTTGACGACGACGAGCGGGCCGAGGCGGGCGAGGGCGGCGGCAGCGGAAGCCGGGCCGGTGCCGGGCCCGTCGCCTTCTGGCGCCCCTTCTGCTGCCCCTTCCGGTGCTCCTTCCGCCGAGCCGGGTGCCAGCGAGGCGGCCAGCGCCCGTGCCTCCGCCGCGTTCGGCAGCAGGAAGTCGGTGGACTTCAGGACGGGGCCGAGGAGTTCGGCGTCCCAGCGCTGCGCGGGGTCGTCGTTCGTGTCGAGCGAGGTGGCCGCGCCGTGCCCGCGGGCCCGCGCGAAGATCTCGCCCAGCGACCGGGCCAGCTGCGGCATCAGGAAGAACGATCCGGCGTGTACGTGCCGGGCCCCGGCCAGCAGCCGGTCCGGCACGTCCTGCGGCCCGGTGGCCGCCAGACAGCCGGGGGCGGTGAGGATCGCGCGGTCGGCGTCGTGCGTGAGGACGGTGGTCAGCGGGGTGGGCAGCTCCGGGTCGGTGGCCAGCGCCGAGACATCGACGCCGCGCCCGGCCAGTACCGTACGGACGAAGGCGCCCGCCGCGTCGTCACCGACCCGCCCGGCGAACGCCACGCGCAGCCCCAGCCGGGCGGCGCCGCAGGCCGTGATCGCGGCCGACCCGCCCATCAACAGGCGCCCGCTG
Organism: Streptomyces sp. NRRL F-5755; assembly: GCF_001279365.1. Lineage (NCBI taxonomy): Bacteria > Bacillati > Actinomycetota > Actinomycetes > Kitasatosporales > Streptomycetaceae > Streptomyces > Streptomyces sp. NRRL F-5755. The sequence goes on from NZ_LGCW01000033.1 coordinate 22,532, forward strand.
TCCACGAGTTGCTCGCGCTGCCCGAACTCCGGTGTGCGCGGGACCGGGCCGACCACCACATCGGGGTTGGCGTCGCCGATCACGAGGAGATCGAAGGGACGGGGCACGGACACCTCCGGGGCGGGGGCGGGTGGCGGAATCGGTACGGGCAGGGGACACGGGGCTACCCCTTCAACCCGCTCGACGTCAGCGACTGGATGAAGGTCTTCTGCGCGAAGAGGAACGCCACCAGCACCGGCAGCACGGTGATCACATTGCCCGCCATGATCGCCGACCACCGGTTGTGGTGCTGCCCCTGAAAGGTCGTCAGCCCCAGCTGGAGGGTGTACTGGGTGTCGTGGTTGATCGCGATCAGCGGCCAGGTCAGATCGTTCCAGGTGGTCAGGAAGGTCAGTACGGCCACGGTCGCCAGCGCCGGGCGGGCCAGCGGCAGGACGACGGAGTACAGCACCCGCAGCCGCGAGCACCCGTCGATCCAGGCCGCCTCCTCCAGCTCCCGGGGCAGCGCGAGGAAGAACTGCCGGAAGAGGAACACCGCGAACGGTGTGACCAGCGACGGCACGATCAGCGCCCCCAGGGTGTCGATCAGCCCCAGCCGCTTCATCACCAGGAACGTCGGGATCATGGTCAGCTGGAACGGGATCACCATGGTCGCTAGCATCAGCCCGAGCAGCAGCCGGGACCCGGCGAACCGCATCCGGGCGAAGGCGTAGCCGCCCAGCGAGCCGAGCAGCAGGTTGGAGAGCACCGCCGTGACCGCGACGATCGAGGAGTTGGCGAACCACCGCGGGAACATCGCGTTGCCCAGCACGTAGTCGTACCCGCCGAGATCGATCCCGGACGGCCACAGCGCGGGCGGGAAGCGGTTGATCTCCGCATTGGTCATCACCGAACTGAGCACCAGCCACACCAGCGGCAGCGCGAAGCCCAGCGACAGCGGCGCGAGCAGCAGGTGCCAGGCGCTGAAGGGCAGGCGCCGGCGGCGGGCCGGGCGCCGTGGCGCGGTGGTCCCGCGCGGGCGCGCGGTCCCGGGCGGCACGGCCGCGGGCGCGGTCACCGTACCGCTCCGTCCGGCGCGGCGCCCGGCCGTCGCCGCCGGTACAGGCGCAGGGCGGCACCCGCGACGAGCAGGGCGGCGGCGAGGACGTACGCGGCGGCGGCCCCGTATCCGGCGGTGAACATCTGGAACGCCTGCTCCCATACGAAGTAGACGATGACGGTGGTCGACCCGAGCGGGCCGCCCTTCGTGGTCACATAGATCAGGTCGAAGACCTGGAGCGCGGTGATCAGCTCCCACAGCAGCAGGAAGACGGTCACCGGCGTCAGGGAGGGCAGCTTGATGTGCCACAGCACCCGCAGCCGGTTCGCGCCGTCCAGCCGCGCGGACTCGATCAGCTCCTGCGGTACGTCCTGGAGCGCGGCCAGGTAGACGACGACGCAGAAGCCGACGCCGCTCCACAGCGAGATGGCCACCAGCAGATACAGCGCCTGCCCGGGGTCGGAGAGGAAGCCCTGCCGGGACACGCCCAGGTGGTGCAGCAGCGAGTTGGCCACGCCGAACTGCGGGTCGAGGATGAAGAAGAACAGCACGCCCTGCGCGGCGGCCGAGATAACGAACGGTACGAAGATCAGCGTCCGGTAGAGGCCGATCAGCCGGATGCGGCGGTTGAGCGCCAGCGCGAGCACCAGGCCGCCGGCCAGGCTGAGCGGCACGTACAGGCCCGCGTAGACAAGGGTGTTCTCCACGGCCGTACGGAAGCCCGGGTCCCGCACCAGCGCGCGGTAGTTGTCCAGCCCCACCCAGCGCCCCGGCGTGACCAGGTCGTCCGCCCGGAAGGAGAGCAGCAGCGACCAGACGACGGGGACGATGCTCAGACCGAGGATGATCAGGACGGACGGGCTGATGAACGCCCAGGCGGTGGCGTTCTCCCGGCGGGCGCGGCCGGGGGGGGGACGGGGGGGGGCGGGGGGGGGGGCGGGCGGGTGCCGGGTTCCGGGGGGGGGGCCGGTCCG
>NZ_LGCW01000034.1:0-23391 GCF_001279365.1 Streptomyces sp. NRRL F-5755
CCCGCCCACCCCACCCCCGTGAGACGGTGGAGGCGGCACCCGCAGCAGGCGTCCGTGCCATGCGCGGACCGCCCTCGCAGTCGCGCGCAGTCCCGTCCCGGCGGCCCTCCCCGGCGGGCAGGGACACGTTGCCTGCCCGTGCGGATACCCTAGAAGCCGACTTGACCCTGCCCCCGACCCCGAGGATCGACGACCGCCGTGTTCGATACGCTTTCCGACCGCTTGGCGAGTACTTTCAAAAACCTCCGGGGCAAAGGCCGCTTGAGCGAGGCGGACATCGACGCCACGGCGCGCGAGATCCGTATCGCCCTGCTGGAGGCCGACGTCGCGCTGCCCGTCGTCCGGGCCTTCATCAAGCAGGTCAAGGAGCGGGCGACCGGCGCCGAGGTCTCCCAGGCGCTCAACCCCGCCCAGCAGGTCATCAAGATCGTCAACGAGGAGCTCATCGGCATCCTCGGCGGCGAGACCCGCCGGCTGCGGTTCGCCAAGAACCCCCCGACGGTCATCATGCTCGCCGGTCTGCAGGGTGCCGGTAAGACGACCCTCGCCGGAAAGCTCGGCAACTGGCTCAAGCAGCAGGGCCATGCGCCGCTGCTCGTCGCCTGTGACCTCCAGCGCCCCAACGCCGTCAACCAGCTCTCGGTCGTCGCCGAGCGCGCCAATGTCGCGATCTTCGCGCCCGAGCCGGGCAACGGCGTCGGCGACCCGGTCAAGGTCGCTCAGGACTCGATCGAGTTCGCCCGTGCCAAGCAGCACGACGTGGTCATCGTCGACACCGCGGGCCGCCTCGGCATCGACCAGGAACTGATGCAGCAGGCCGCGGACATCCGCGACGCGGTCAAGCCGGACGAGGTCCTGTTCGTCGTCGACGCCATGATCGGCCAGGACGCGGTCAACACCGCGGAGGCGTTCCGCGACGGCGTCGGCTTCGACGGCGTCGTCCTCTCCAAGCTGGACGGCGACGCCCGTGGTGGTGCCGCGCTCTCCATCGCGCACGTCACCGGCAAGCAGATCATGTTCGCCTCCAACGGCGAGAAGCTGGACGACTTCGACGCGTTCCACCCGGACCGCATGGCGTCCCGCATCCTCGGCATGGGCGACATGCTCACGCTGATCGAGAAGGCGGAGCAGACCTTCAGCCAGCAAGAGGCCGAGAAGATGGCCTCCAAGCTGGCGAGCAGCAAGGGCAAGGACTTCACCCTCGACGACTTCCTGGCCCAGATGGAGCAGGTCCGCAAGATGGGCTCCATCTCCAAGCTGCTCGGCATGCTGCCCGGTATGGGACAGATGAAGGAGCAGATCAACAACCTGGACGAGCGTGAGGTCGACCGTACGGCCGCGATCATCAAGTCGATGACGCCCGGCGAGCGCCAGGATCCGACGATCATCAACGGCTCGCGTCGGGCCCGTATCGCCAAGGGTTCCGGTGTCGATGTCAGCGCGGTCAAGAACCTGGTCGAGCGCTTCTTCGACGCCCGCAAGATGATGTCCAAGATGGCCCAGGGCGGCGGCATGCCGGGAATGCCCGGCATGCCCGGGATGCCGGGCATGGGCGGTGGCGCCAAGAAGAAGAAGCAGCAGAAGCAGGCCAAGGGCAAGCGCAAGAGCGGCAACCCCATGAAGCGGAAGGCCGAGGAGGAGGCCGCTGCCGCACGCCGCGAGGCCGCACAGTCCGGCAACCCGCTGGGCCTGCCGCAGGGCGGCGGCGACGCGAAGAACTTCGAACTCCCCGACGAGTTCAAGAAGTTCATGGGCTAGCGCCCCCTTCGGCTCCTGGTCGGCCCGCGTCACACCGGGAACCGCACCCGGCGCCCAGCAGTCTGATCGAGCCCCTGGCCGGACCCCCGGTCGGGGGCTCGCCTGCGTACTCATCGCGGCACACCCGCCGATCCGCCCACCGGCCGCAGCAGAGGGGTGCCCTTCCCCAACTCGGCAGCTCGCAGTCCGAGCGCGGCCCCCGCCGTGGCACCCACGTCCGCCAAGGTCCGGGCCGTCGGCAGACGGTCGAACCCCCTGGCCTCGGGGCGGTGGATCAGCACCGGCACGTACTCACGGGTGTGGTGGGCGTGGCCGATCACCGGGTCGTTGCCGTGATCACCCGTAACGATCAAGCGATCGCCCGGCGAGGAAAGGAGCCCCAGCAGCGTGCCCAGTCCCGCATCGGTCTGCCGGAGCACGGCGGCGTAACGCGGGGCGTCCTGCTGGTGCCCCGCCAGGTCCGTCTCCTGAACGTTGCTGATGATCAGCGCGGTATCCGACGCCCGGCGTACGGCGTCGAAGGTGAGCCCGAGCACCTCGGCGGTGCCGACGGAGGGGCAGCACAGCGCCGCGTCGCAGGCCAGAACGTCCGCGGCCTTGCCCACCAGAGTCACGGGGACACCGGCCCCGGCCGCCAGCTCCGGCAGTCGGCGGGAATGGTCCAGCGGTGCCCCGAGGTGCTGCACCGCCAGCCCGCCGTTCCGGTAGAAACCGCTCGCCGGGGTGTCCAGCCCGATCGTGCCGAGGCCACCGTCGCGTACGAAGGTGTCCAGCGGGCCGTCGGCACGGCCGCCCACGGCGATCACCCGGGCAACCGGCGCCACCGAACGCACCACTCGTGCGATGTCGAGGATCTCCGTGAAGGGGCCGTCCTCCAGCAGGCCGGAGACGTTCCAGTTGACGCCCGGGTCCGCTTCGAGGTTGTCGTGTACGAGGACCCGCCCGCCCACGACCAGCAGGGGGCGCCCGGCAAGCAACTCCGTACGGCGCCCGCTCGCCCGGAGAGCCGCGGCGACCTCGTCGAGATGGTCGGCGAGCCGCGCCACGGCCACCCGGCTGAAGTCGGCCCCCACCATCGTCTGGTGCCCGGCGTACGTATCGGCGCCCGGATAGCCGAGCGCGGCCCGGCCCGCGGCCACCGGGAGGGACGGCGTCGATGCGAGGTCCGGATGCGGGTGCACGAGACCGAGGCCGAGAGCTTCCAGGACGGGCAGCGGGAGCCGGCGACCGGTGGCCGCACGATGATCGTTGAGGAGGTGGCCCAGCGTATCGGCGGCAGCGTCACCGGGTCGCGAAACTGCCGCATCGGGCATCGCGCCGACCCCGAAGCCGTCGATGACGAGAATGACGATCCTGCTCATGGTCCACCCGCTCCTTTCCCGCCCGCGACCTCCGGAAGCGGTCGGCCGAGCGCGTCGTAACAGCCGGTCAACCGCGGGCTGCCAACGCCCAGGCCGGCGACGACGGCGACGTTGCTACGGGTGACGAACATCTGTGTACGGAACGCCAGGACCGCGGTGTCGCCGGGACGGGCATCCCCGGGAGCCAGCAGTCGGTAGTAGTCGATGTTCTCGGCGGGAACCGTCTGGACGGCGAGCCGGGCGCCGGTCCGGGGGATCAACGCCGACTTGACGCCGGAACGGGGATAGAAGCCGCCACCGTGGAGTGCGGGCCGACCGTCGGAGAGGAGGTGCGCGACCTCGGTGACGTATACGTACGCAGGCCGCTCCGGCTGCTGCGGGTCGATGGCGTGCAGAGGGGTGGTGCCGGTGAGCGCGTGGCCGGGTTCGCCGTGCGTGGCGTTCAGTCCGGCGAGCATCGGCAAGGTGGCCGCGCAGGTGACGCCCGGAGCGCTCAGCTTCAGTTCTGTGTGCTCGCGCTGGGCCAGCAAGGCATGCGCCCTACGGGCCAGTTCGAAGGTGGCGGTGGGGTGCGGCTGCCCGGACCTGGGGTCGCACTGGACGGACGGGAAGGCGGTGACTCCGGCCAGTCGGATGCCGGGCATCCGCTCCGCCTCGGCAGCGAAGCCCTCCAGGTCACTGAGCGGCACGCCCCCTTCCTGTCCCGGATGGACCGTGCCGGGCGCGCCCTCGATCCGTACCAGAACGTCCTGTACGCGGCCCAGTTTGCGCGTGGCATCCGAGACGGCACGGGCGTTGGCCAGATCGAAGACGGTGACCACCTCGGGGCGCCAGGCAAGCATCTCGGGCATTGCACGGTGGGGAATCTGCACCAGATGGCCCACATTTCCGGCCCGCGCGCCCGCCGCGTGCAGAGTGCGGGCTTCACGCACGTCGATGGCGGCGAAACGGGGGAGATGCCGCGCGACGGCCCGGACCAACTCGGGATTGCGCCCGATCTGCTTGGCCACGAACCACAGGCCGAGGCCCTGCCGCCTCGCCGCCTTCGCCAGCAGCGCGGCATTGGCCTCGACGGCGTCCAGATCCACGACGTACGTGTCGGGCTCCACCGTGCCGGTGTGGTGCAGGCCGGCGGCGCAGTCGACCAGCCGCGGGTTGCGTGTGAGGACGGTGTCGAGGAACACGGTGAGTCAGCCTCCTTTCTGGTGATCGTGGGTGCCGTGTGCGCTGGGGATGAATCGTCGGGTACCGGAGGCGGTATCGGACGCGGGCGCCGGTACGAGACCGGGTGCACGTACGGGGGCGGCGGTGGCCGGGCAGCCGATCCCGGCAGCGTCGCGCAGGTCGTGCAGGGCGCGCCGGAGGATGCCGATCACCAGGTCCGCGCCTGCTCGCATCGGGTTGATCCGCACCGTCCAGTCGGCCAGCTCCGGTGTGTCCTCCAGGGCGGACCGGGACATGCGGTAGAAGAGCGGGGCGATCTCATAGCGGGAGTTGGCGCCCACGGGATACGGGGCGGCGCCGTACCGGGCCGCGGCCTCCGGCACCGCGCGGGCGACCGGCCGGTCCAGCCGGAGCAGCAGACAACGGTCCTGGACATTGGCGATCCGCACCTCGGCGATCCCGGGCACCTCCCCGGCCGCCAGCCGCTCGGCGATCTCCATACCCACCCTGGACTGCACCGACCACATCACCGGTACGTGGCTGAGCGCCCGCAGCGCATCCAGCGCCTGGTGGCCTTGCACCTGGCCGCCGCCGGAGTAGTTGGCGTCATGCACCCGCTCCACCAGGTCCCATGATCCGACCACAGCGCCCACCCCCTCCGGGCCGTGCAGCTTGAACAGTGAGAAACAGGAAGCGTCCGCGCCCAGTTCCACACCGCATCGCGGCACCCGGAAGACCGCGTAGTTGTCGTCCACGATGGTGCGCACACCAGCGGCCCGGCAGGCGGCGAGCACCTCGCCCGGGTCATGGGAATCCGCCGCCCGCTGCCGGCTGTGCTGGACGAACGCCCACCGGAACCGTCCGGACGCCAGCGCCCGGTCCAATGCGGCACGATCGTTGAAATCCGCCTCGACCGTCTCCACCCCCAGTCCGAGCAAGGTGACACCGGTGGTGCGGTAGACCGGCGCGCGGTGCACGAGCAGCGGATCGCCCACATCGAGCACGGCGCCGAGCGCGGCCCGGATGGCGCCCGTGCCCGCCCCCTGCACCAGCGCCGCGGCCGGAGCCCCGAAGAACTCCGCGAGAACGGCCTCGACCCGCGCGGTGGTACGCGGACGCCCCAGCCCCGGCACCACCCCCGCATCCGCCTCGAAGAGCTGCCGACCCTCGAAATGCCGGGCGACGCACTCCATCAGCCGGAACTGGTTCGCCACCGCGTCCTCCAACGCGACCGTCGGCAACGGAAACGTCCGGGGCAACCGCACGCTCATGCCGGCGCCTCCCTTCCTGCCGAGCCGCTTTCCGGGAGCGGAACCGTGGCCCCGCGCCGGACCGGCTGCCCGGCCGCCCCGTCCCCGCCCGTGAGGAAGCGCAGCGGATTGCGGCGGGTCAGGAGATCGATCAGCTCGTCGTCGGCTCCGGCCGCCCGCAGGCGCGGCAGAAACGACCGGAACAGATGCCCGTACCCATGACCGCCCTCGCCGACCAGATAGCTGTGCCGCGAGATGTCGCAGCTCAGCAGCACGCGGTCGGCGTGCCCGGCCTCCAGCAACGCGAGCAGCAGCCGCAGCCGGGTCGCGTCGCTCTGATAGCTCTCCTTCCCGACGGTGTCGAAAGCGACGTACGCGCCCGCCGCCGCCACTTCCCGATGGACTGTGGCGTCGTCGAACAGGTCCTGGTGGCCGATACTGATCCGGTGCGGCTCCAGCCCGGCCGCGGTCAGCACGTCCAACTGGGCGAGGCCGCCGCGCCCCAGCTGTGCGTGGGTGGCCAGCGACAGACCCGTGGTGACGGCGGCGCGGGCGGCCGCGGTGAACGTACGGACCTCCGGCTCGCTCGGCAGGTCCCCGTGGCTGCCGACCTCTCCGATGACACCGGGGGAAGGCCCATCGGCGTCCATGCCGCCTTCGATCTCCTCGACCAGCCTGTTCGCCAGCTCCTCGACGCTCACGCCCTCCACCTCGGCCGGATGGAAGGCTTCGTGATACCACCCGGTTCCTGCCACGACCGCGACCCCGGACGCCCAGGAAATGCGGGCCAGCGCAGCGGGGTCCCGCCCCATGCCCCGACAGGTCAGCTCGACTACGAGCGACAGCCCGAACTGGCGCCGGAGACCGGTCAGTTCGTCGGTCACCGCCATGGCGTGCCGGGCCGTCAGCGAAGCCGTACGGTCGGTGGGGCGGGAAAGGTCGAGGGCCAGGTGCTCGTGGGCGAGCACGGGGCCCTGCACGGCGGTTACGGACAGCGGGCCGGTGACGGTCCGCAGGAGAGAGTTCATGACGCGCTGCCTTCCCGGCGCACCCACACGCCTGCTCAGGTCTTGATCGGGGTGAAGAGGCCCAGCCAGTGGAGAACGTTGAGGACGATGCCGGTCACCACGACCGCGGCGGGCGCGGCAGCCATCCGGACCACCACCCGGCCCGTGGCCTCGTTCAGCAGGTAGAGGCCGCCGGCTATGAGAATCCCGAGCCCGCCGCCCATGGCATGGGCCGCCAGCAGGGAACCGAAGAGAATCGCCAGGTGCAGGGTGTCGCCGATGGCGCCGCGCAGATGCTCCGAGGAGTCGCGCACCGACGGCAGCCTGCCCAGCGCCTTGCCGATCCAGCTCAGCGCCAGCACCTCGGCGGCGAAGACCAGGGCACCGCAGACCAAGGCCGGCCAGGGGCTCGGCAGCAGATAACCGATGGGGTAGACGAGGGTGAAGCCGACGATGCCGTACGCGCCGGAGGCCAGCGCGGTGGTGGCGATCAACGGAATGAACCCGAGGGACCGGTAGAAGTCGACCTGTGCGGCCTCCGCGTACTGCCCCTCGGCGACCAGGAAGCTGGTCGCCTCCCCGCCGCCGAACACATGCAGCTGGCTCAGCAGACAGATCCCCGCGCCCAGCACCATGAACAACGGCAGGTGCCGGCGCAGCCGCGCCGCGCTGGCCCCGAACAGCGACGCCATGGGATCCACGCCTCCGGACGGCCTGCCGGCCGTGACCACCGGGGCCTCTTCGCCCGCTGGTGGCACCGTGCCCGCGACGGCCCGCTCCGCCGCCCGGCGCTGCCGTACGTCCCTGGCCACCGCGAAGCCGATGAGGAGCAGCACACCGACCGCCATGGCCGGCGCCCCCGCGAACACGTCGGGCCACACCTTCATCGTCAGCACGACCAGCGCCAGCTCCACCACACCGGCCAGGCCGCCGAGCAGCTTCCCGAACTGCTTGGTGATCGCCAGCACCGGAAACAGCGTGAAGAGAAAGAGGATCGGCGTCGCCATCTGCTGCAGGGCCGTCAGGAAGTCGACCGGGAGATCGTGCGCGAGGTCGTTGGCGCCCTTCAGACCGAACACGACCACGCCACCCCACGCGCCGCCCAACAGCGGCGCGAGCCACTTCTTCGGCGCGAGGAGCCCCAGAATGTCGGTGGGCAGAAACAGCAGCCAGGGGTTGAGCACCCCGGAGGCGAGCGCCATCGGCGCGCCCAGCCCGAAGATGAACCCGGCGGAGAGACCGAAGGACACCGCCGTGGTGGCGCTCCGGGTCGTACGGCCCTGGACGAAGTCGAGCAGGAAGGGCCGGACACCGTCGTTGAAGACGGCCAGTGCCAGGTGCGCGAGAAAGGCGGTCAGCGCGCACAGCGCCACGACGGTCAGTTGCTGCGCGAGCGAGAAGTCGAGACCGGTGCTCGCGGCGAGGACGGTGCTGCTCACGGGTCACTCCTTTGTGCCCTGGCATGTCAACGGAACGTACGGACCGCGGGGCCGAACCCGGCCGGAACCCGAGGGGGCCGGCGCGGTCAGGCTCGGTCGGTTATGGCCCCGACCAGCGCCGGCGTGATCGCATCCACCTGGTCCACGGCGAAGCCGAACACTCTCTTGCCCTGGTCCAGCAAGGTGTTGATCTCTTCCCCGGAGGGGACGGAGCGGCCGAAGGTGTGACAGGTGGCGGCGCCCATCAGCCCGACCAGGACGCCCAGCGACGCCCCGGCCCCGGTCTGGCAGGTCCCCAGGAAGTAGTCGGCCCGGCCGGCTCGCAGTAGCGCCACGGCATCCATGTCGTTGCTGACCACGACCTCGACGCCGGGCGGCGCCAGCCGCCGCACCGCGTCCGCGACCTCGGTCTTGCCGACGCCGCCGGTGAGGATGGTCGTCATGGTGTGTCCCTTCGCAGTACGGCGAAGTGCATCGCCAGGAAACTGATCTCGGACTCGGGAAGCGGGGCGCCGAGGGCGCGCTCGGCCCGTATGGAGACGGCACGGGCCCGCCGGACGGCTCGGGGGTGGTCCGCCAGCTCCGCGGCGGCCACGTCGTCGGCGCGGAATTCCTCCACCGGCTCGCCGTCCTGCAACCGGGTCAGCGCCATCAGTAGATGGCTGGTGAGCATGCCCGCGGAGTCCTCGGTGACCGCGCACCCTTCGGCGGCCAGTACTTCCAGTTCGGCCCGGACGAACGTGGCGACCTCGGGCCGTACCTGACCGCTCTCCACGAAGAGCCGGATCCGCCGCGCGAGCAGGGTTTCCATGACCGCCCCTCACCTTCCATCAGCCAACAGACAGGTCTTGTCTTCTCGAACCGCGTGCGAAACGCGGAGGTGTCACCGGCGATCGGGCCTGATGACGCGGATAGGCCCAATGCCACAGCCGGACCGGGTGCCGGGGCAGGCCCGGTGCCGAGAGCAGATGCGGAGCCGAGGGCAGACCTGGTGCCGTGGTTCGACCGGTGCCTCAGCTCTCACCGGGTCTGGCCGGGCGTGCGGCCTGGCCAACACGACCAGGTCCGGCCCCTCGGCCGATCGGCAACCTCAGTAGGAAGGCATGCGCTCCCCTCGCAGCACCTCTGTCTGCCAGCTGGTCACCGCCTCCAGGTCGAGCGCCCCACTCACCGCGGCCAGCGCCTCGCTGCCCTCCTTCCGGGCTATCAGTGCCGCGCTGGAACTACGGGGTGAGAAATCGCCGGTGACCTCGACGTCGAGCGGCAGCACATCCACCTCTCCGGCCAGCTGTCCTGGTACCTCGTCGAGATTCCAGACGGTGGCGTCGGCGCGGTCCTGCGCGAACAGGTCGTACAGCTGCATGAACGAACTCTCCAGCCAGGTCACGTCCGTCCGGCCTGCGAACGCCCGCTCGGTCAGGGCCCGTTGATCTTCTGATGTGTTGTCCACCGCGACCCGCAGGCCCTCGCTGTCGGGCTGGACGCCGTGCCGCAGCAGCAGTCCGTGGGCGCCGGCATAGGTGGCCGGCCCAAGATCAGCGAGCAATTCGATCGGATGCTGCTCCAGCAGTGCGTCGGCGGCGAAGCGGGACAGCACCGCCAGATCGGCCTTCCCGTCCAGCAGAGCCGCCACGCGGGTCGCCGCACCGCGCATGAAGGTGATCGCGAAAGGCACGCCGGTCTTCTCGAACGCGCCGCGCAAGCCGGTCGCCAGGCCCTCGCGGCGACGCGAGTGGGGCAACGGCATCGCGGCGAGGACGGTGCCCAGCCCCGCGAGGCGCCACAGTATGGCGCGGTCGGCACGGACCAGGAAGGTGCCGAGGTGCCCGCGGGCCACCGTGTCCATCGCCCCTGATTCCTCCAGGAGTTGGAGCGCGGCCTGCACCGTGCCGTTGCCGACCCCGAGTTCCGCGGCCAGGTCGCGTACGCGGGGGAGTCGTGCGGCCTCGCCTTCGGTGGGTTGATTGATCAGAAGGGCGGCGAGCCGTCGGGCCGCGTGTCCGTTGCGGGTCAGGAACCGTTCGTCGATGCTGTTCATGGAAATGACAGTAACCAGAATTCTGGATATTGGCTATCGCTCGTAAGGGTGAAGGGGCGAGGCGCCGCGGTGACGCGCTCGGCGTGCTCGCGGTTCGGGAGGAGGGGCGGGAGAGACGTGCGTCGACACTCTTTGCAGCAGCGATCGCCCGCGCCGCTTGCCGTAACGGCGTAAGGAACGGATGCGGAGCGCGGCACGGGCAGCATGCGGCACAGCGTGCGCCGGCCGTTCCGGGAAGCCCGCGCCGCGGCGGGCGAAGCCCCGGCCGGAGGCGGGCAGACCGTACGGACAGCTGGCGGGTCTCGGAGATCAGGGCGTCAGATCATCGGCAGAGTCGAAAGGATCGGCAGCGTCGGCGGGAACCGCGGAAGTCACGTGCGGGTGATGAGATAGCGGAACACATTCGGCATCCAGACCGTGCCGTCCGGACGCTGGTGCGGATGCAGCGACTCGCTCAGCTCCTTCTCCACCTGGGCCTGGTCGGTGACCTCCAGCGCCGCGTCGAACAACCCCGTGGACAGCAGCCCGCGTACCGCACTCGGCAGGTCGCCGTAGCCGAACGGGCAAGCCACCCGCCCCGAACCATCGGGCCGCAGTCCCACCCGGCTGGCCAGTTCCTCAAGGTCGTCCCGACCGCTGGGTCGCCAGCCGCCCGCCGTGCGCAAGGGATCGGCCAGCCGCTGGGCCACCCGCAGCACGCTCGCCGTGGCGCACCTCTCCACCGGCCCCCAGCCGCCCAGCACCACGGGACTGCCGCGTTCGGTGAGCCCGGCCGCCGTCACCAGGGAAGCGGTCAGGCCCTCGATACTGCTGACGCAGCCCACCGGGTGAAAGGCCGTCACCAGATTGAACGCGCCGCCGCCGGAGTCCGCCGTCTGCTCCGGGCCGCCGCACGCCAGCACGGTGGCACGCGTCGCGCTGTCCCGAGCCTCACGCGCGGAGTCGGGCGCCAGCCGTTCCCGCGCGAGATCCAGTCGTTGTTCGTCCAGGTCCACGCCGCAGACCTGCGCGCCGCGGGCGGCGGCGATCAGCAGTGCGAGCCCGGAACCGCAGCCCAGGCCCAGCAGTTTGGTGTGCGGCCCGACGTCCATCCGGTCGTAGACGGCCTCGTACAGCGGCACCAGCATCCGTTCCTGGATCTCGGCCCAGTCACGGGCGCGGGCGCAGGGGTCGGCCGGTGCGGTGGAGCCGTACGAACCGGGAGAGCCGGACTGCCGGAGGTGATGCCGTACGAGCGTGGGTGTCATCGAAAGCGCCCCAATCCGCCGAGAACCCGAAGCTGTCAGTGATCGATCGCCCCCGTGTCCCGCCCCTGTGTTCGCGTCGTGCGCCCCCGCATTCCAGACAACTCCCCATCCGTGCCAGAGTCCAGGGGTGCGCCGGGGTTGTCTCCCGCGCGCCCCTCAGTGCGCCGGGGTGCTTTCCGGGACGGCGACGCAAACTGTCGCGCCTGTACCACGTGCGCCAGAGCGAAGGCGCCCGCGCTCGCATCTCAGGCGGACGGTATTTCCCGTGGACAACAGGGGTTTCGGGCCGTCGGCGTACTGCGGTGGCGGGCGTCCCGGCAGGGCCGTGAGCGGAGACGGCGGTGCGTACCCCGGATCCGGTGCCCGCGGAGAGGCCCACCGGGGCGGCGGTCGGAACGAGCGTGCTCTCCGGCAGGGCCCGCATCCCCGCCGCCCGCGGAGCACACCCGCCGGGTGTGCGACAGCCGTACGGTGTCTGCAAACAGACGGCGGGGCGGTGCCGGGCGCGAACGCGCCTCCCGATAGCATCGCGATCGTCGCGCACGCCGCCGAGTCCCACCGGGCTCCACCGGTGCCACGCCGTGACCCATGGACCACGGATGCCCCGGCGCGTACACATCTCTTACGCGCCGGGGCGTACGCGCGGGTACGCCCCGGCTTGCCACCCGACGCGCGCCTTCTCCGCAGTTCTGCGCACACGCCGTCCTCGAAACCCATGACCAGAAACTGACCGGTACGTGCAAATTATTTGAGATGCCCCGTAATCGGAACACTGGATGGGCCCGGCTCGTTGTCACGACGTGAGCACGACACCGCCTGTTCTCGCCGCCGAGCTGGCGCTCGCGTGGGCCGACATTCAACGGCACCACCCCGAGCTGCCGGATCTGGCCGCGCCCGAGTCCTTGATCGGGGAGTCGTCGTCCGCCTGTGGCGCCGAGCTCTCCTTCGAACGGCTGCTGCATGAGGCAGTCCACGGCATCGCCGCCGCCCGCGGCGTCCGCGACACCTCACGCGCAGGCCGCTACCACAACCGTCGATTCCTCGCGATCGCCGAGGAGTTGGGCCTCGACCACGTGGACGAGCCGCACCCGAGCAGCGGCTTCTCGCTGGTCACGCTCAACCCCGAGGCCCGGAGGCGCTACCGCCCCACCATCGAGCGGCTCGCCAGAGCACTCAAGGCGCACTCCGCCGCGACCACGGCCGACAGCGCCCGCAGCTTCCGGGGGCCGGCCGCGCGGCACGGCTCGTCCGGTGGTGGCGTCCGCGTCAAGGCTGTCTGTGATTGCGGCAGGAATGTCCGGGTCGTCCCGTCCGTGCTGGCGCAGGCGCCCATCGTCTGCGGCGGCTGCGGCAAGCCGTTCCGGATTCCCGAGGTGGCCGCGGTCGGCTGACCTGGAGTGGTGTGGCACAATGGCTAGCTGTACTCGACAGTCGCACAGGACCCCTCTCTCCTCCGGCTGGCGCGTCCATCGGGCACTCCGAGTACCGCAACCCCACGTGGCATCCCGTTGTGCCCAACCACGTCAAGACCAGGAGACACCACTCCCGTGGCAGTCAAGATCAAGCTGAAGCGTCTGGGCAAGATCCGCGCGCCTCACTACCGCATCATCATCGCCGACTCCCGTACCCGCCGTGACGGCCGGGCTATCGAGGAGATCGGTCTGTACCACCCGGTGCAGAACCCGTCGCGTATCGAGGTCGACTCCGAGCGTGTCCAGTACTGGCTGGGTGTCGGCGCGCAGCCGACCGAGCCCGTCCTGGCCATCCTCAAGGTCACCGGCGACTGGCAGAAGTTCAAGGGCCTGCCGGCCCCGGCGCCGATGAAGGTCGCCGAGCCGAAGGCCGACAAGAGCGCCCTGTTCGAGGCCCTGGCCAAGGACGCCGGCGACGAGCCGAAGGGTGAGGCGATCACCCCGAAGGCGAAGAAGGCTGACAAGAAGGCGGACGAGGCCGAGGCCGAGTCCACCTCCGAGTCGACCGAGTCCTGATCATGCTCGAGGAGGCCCTCGAGCACCTCGTAAAGGGCATCGTCGACAACCCCGACGACGTGCAGGTCGCCTCGCGCACCCTGCGCCGTGGGCGCGTGCTGGAGGTCCGGGTCCACCCCGACGACCTCGGCAAGGTGATCGGCCGTAACGGCCGCACCGCGCGTGCCCTGCGGACGGTCGTAGGCGCCATCGGCGGCCGTGGCATCCGGGTCGACCTCGTCGACGTGGACCAGGTCCGCTGAGCAGAACCGGGGCAGGCCCCGGATCAGGCAGTACCGGCACGGGCCGGGGAGGGCTACGGCTCACCCCGGCCCGTTGTCATAGGCGTCTGCGACGATGCCGCTATGACAGAAATCACCGATCGATGAACCACGACGGCGAGCGCCACCACCGCACCAGCGGCGGCGGCCGCCGCGAAGAGGGGCCACTGTGCAGCTGGTAGTCGCGCGGATCGGCCGCGCCCACGGCATCAAGGGCGAGGTCACCGTCGAGGTGCGGACCGACGAGCCGGAACTGCGGCTCGCGCCCGGCGCCGTACTCGCCACGGACCCGCCCACCGCCGGCCCGCTGACCATCGAGACCGGCCGGGTGCACAGCGGGCGCCTGCTGCTGCGCTTCGAGGGCGTCCGCGACCGTACGGGCGCCGAGGCGCTGCGCAACACGCTCCTGATCGCGGAGGTCGACCCCGAAGAGGTCCCCGAGGACCCCGAAGAGTTCTACGACCACCAGCTCATCGACCTCGACGTGGTCACCACCGACGGCACGCCCGTCGGACGCATCACCGAGATCTCCCACCTGCCCTACCAGGACCTGCTGATCGTCCGCCGCCCGGACGGCGGCGAGATCATGATCCCGTTCGTCTCGGAGATCGTGCCGGAGATCGACCTGGCCGAGCAGAAGGCGGTCGTCGACCCGCCGGTCGGTCTGCTCGACGACCGCCAGGCCGAGGTGGCCTCGGCCCGTGACGCGGGCGAGGACGTGTGATGCGGCTCGACATCGTCACGATCTTCCCGGAGTACCTGGACCCGCTCAACGTCTCCCTGGTCGGCAAGGCGCGCGCCCGCGGCCAGCTGGACGTACGCATCCACGACCTGCGGGACTGGGCCCACGACAAGCACAACACCGTCGACGACACACCGTACGGCGGCGGCCCTGGCATGGTCATGAAGCCCGAGCCGTGGGGCGAGGCGCTGGACTCGATCATCGACTCCCAGGAGGGCGAGCCGGTCATCGTCGTCCCCACGCCGAGCGGCCGGCCCTTCACCCAGCAGCTCGCCGTCGAGCTCTCCGAGAAGCCCTGGCTGGTCTTCACCCCGGCGCGCTACGAGGGCATCGACCGCCGCGTCATCGAGGAGTACGGCGACCGCGTGGACGTCCGCGAGGTCTCCATCGGCGACTATGTGCTCGCGGGCGGCGAGGCCCCGGTGCTGGTCATGGTCGAGGCCGTCGCCCGGCTGCTCCCCGGCGTACTGGGCAATTCGGCCTCCCACCAGGACGACTCCTTCGCCCCCGGCGCGATGGCCGACCTCCTGGAAGGGCCGGTCTACACGAAGCCGCCCGAGTGGCGCGGCCGCGGCATCCCCGAGGTGCTGCTCAGCGGCCACCACGGCAAGATCGCCCGCTGGCGCCGCGACGAGGCGTTCCGCCGTACCGACCGCAACCGTCCCGACCTCATCGAGCGCGCCGACCCGGCCGCCTTCGACAAGAAGGACCGCGAAACCCTCTCGATCCTGGGCTGGGCCGAGGGAACGGACGGTCGATTTGGGCGTACGCGCGACGCCGTGGAAGAATAGGCCGCTGCTGTGTGCGTCCGGCGCGCGCCCCTGCCACAGGGGGAACGACGCCCGCCCGACGGAACGGCAACCTCAATCATCATTTCCGGTTCCGTTGATGACCTGTGGCATCAACGAAGAAAGCAGTGGGTCATGAACCTCCTCGACTCCGTCGACTCCGCGTCGCTGCGCAGCGACATCCCGGCCTTCCGCCCGGGTGACACCGTCAACGTCCACGTGCGCGTCATCGAGGGCAACCGCTCCCGTGTGCAGCAGTTCAAGGGCGTTGTCATCCGCCGTCAGGGCGCCGGCGTGCGCGAGACCTTCACGGTCCGCAAGGTCAGCTTCTCCGTCGGCGTCGAGCGCACCTTCCCCGTGCACACCCCGATCGTCGAGAAGATCGAGCTGGTGACCCGCGGTGACGTGCGTCGCGCCAAGCTGTACTACCTCCGTGAGCTGCGCGGCAAGGCCGCGAAGATCAAGGAGAAGCGCGACAGCTGAACAGACGTCCGGCGTCCTGGACCGGCCGGATAGGCTCAGGGTCCGATGGACACCGACGCACAGCTTTCGGAGCGCGACCGCTCTCCCGCCCCCGCGCAGGGGCCGGAGCAGGGGTCGCGCTCCGCGTGTTTTTCCGCGCGCCCCTCCTCCGAGAAGGAGGACGAGGCAGATCGGCCCGCCTCTGAGGAGCAGTCGGCCCAGGACGCGGCTGCCCAGGAAGAGGTCGCGCGGCGCCGGGCCCCCCGCCTCCGGCGGCTCGTGTCCCGGCCGGCGGCGGTCCTGGTGGCCCTGTGGCACCGGCCCGTCCTGTTGCTGGCGGTCTGCGTGACGTTCGTGCTGCTGCTCAGCGCCTTCGTCGTACAGCCCTTCCTGATCCCCAGCTCCTCCATGGAGAACACTCTGCGGATCGGCGACCGGGTGCTGGTGAACAAGCTGGCGTACCGCTTCGGCGGCGAGCCGCGCCGGGGCGACGTGATCGTCTTCGACGGCACCGGTTCGTTCCTGCAGGACGAACCGTCGGAGAACCCGGTCACCGGGCTGATCAGGGGAGCGGGCGCGGCGCTGGGCCTGGCCGAGCCCCCGGCCACCGACTACATCAAGCGCGTCATCGGCGTCGGCGGGGACCGGGTGACCTGCTGCGACAAACAGGGGCGTATCAAGGTGAACGGCGAGCCGGTGGCCGAGGGCTATCTGTACCCGGGGGACGCGCCGTCCTCCGACGCGTTCGACATCGTGGTGCCGGAGGGGAAACTGTGGGTCATGGGAGACCATCGCGGCAGATCACGTGACTCACGGGACCACCTCGGCGAACCGGGCGGAGGCACCGTCCCGGTCGGCAAGGTGATCGGCCGCGCCGACTGGATCGCCTGGCCGGTGGGCCACTGGACGGCCCTGCACCGCCCGCCTGCCTTCGACGGCATACCGGGCCCGGCAGGCAGCCATGGGTAACCGGGGGCGGCCCAAACGCGGGCAGCGGGGGGTTTCGGAGGCGGATGCGGGCGCGGTGGGCGCCGAGGGGGCGTACGGGGAGCATTCGTACGGGACGTACGAGGCCGGAGCGTACGGGAGGTACGACGGGTACGCCGAGGGGCCGTACGAAAGGTACGACGGGTACGCGGATGGGCCGTACGGAACCGGGGGGCACGGGGGCGGGGCGTATGCAGGCGGGGGCACCAGGAGTGACGTCGGCGGAGCGTACGGCCTCGGGACCGCGGAGGACGACGGTGACCCCGGCGTCGTCACACGTACGATCAAGCCCGCCAGAGGAGGGCGCGCCGAGCGGCGGCGCCAGGCGCGCCGCATCAAACGCCGCAGGCGTCGCTCCTACCTCAAGGAAATACCGATTCTCATCGGCGTGGCCCTGGCCATCGCACTGGTGCTCAAAACCTTTCTCGTCCAGGCATTCGTGATCCCCTCTGGCTCGATGGAGCAGACCATCCGGATCGGCGACCGGGTGCTGGTCGACAAGCTGACCCCCTGGTTCGGCTCCGAGCCCGAGCGCGGTGACGTGGTCGTCTTCAAGGACCCCGGGGGCTGGCTCAAGGGCGAGCAGGTCAAGCCCGCCGACGACCCCGTCGTGGTCAAGCAGATCAAGGAATTCCTGACCTTCATCGGACTGCTTCCGTCCGCCGACGAACAGGACCTGATCAAGCGGGTGGTGGGCGTCGGGGGCGACACGGTCAAGTGCTGCGACAAGCAGGGGCGCGTCACGGTCAACGGCACACCCCTGGACGAACCGTACATACATCCGGGCAATCCGCCCTCGCAGTTCACTTTCGAGGTCAAGGTTCCCGCCGGGCGGATCTTCGTGATGGGCGATCACCGCTCCAATTCGGCGGACTCGCGGTATCACCTGGACGAGCCGTACCGTGGGACGATCTCGGTCGACAGCGTGGTGGGCCGGGCGGTGGTCATCGCCTGGCCGGTGGGGCACTGGCGCCGTCTGGAGGAGCCGGAGACCTACGCGACCGTACGCGACGCGCCGGGTGCGAGGGCGACGTCGGGGCACGTGCCGCATAGGGTGTCCTCCGACAGTTTGTCCGTACTCCCGACCCCTGCGGAACTCCCGCTCGTTATGGGAGTGGTGGGCCTGCACCGACGATCGGGCGGGCGGTGGCGTGGAGTAAGGAGTGGATGTGGGGGACTTGGCGGTCGGCGCACGGTCCGGAACCGAAGAGCCCGAAGAGCCGGCAGGAAGCGGTGAGTCCTCACAGGCCGCCGCGTCCGGCGGACCGGCGCGGTCGGCGGAACCCGGACAGCCGGCGGGCCCCGGGCAGCCGCCCGGTCCGGGAGTCTCGATGGACAAGGAACAGCCGGGGGACGAGGAGGAGAGCGGCAGCGTGAAGAAGGGCAAGAAGCCGCGTGCCTTCTGGAAAGAGCTGCCGATTCTCATCGGAATCGCGCTGGTCCTGGCGCTGGTCATCAAGACGTTCCTGGTGCAGGCGTTCTCCATCCCGTCGGACTCGATGCAGGACACCCTGCAGCGCGGTGACCGGGTCCTGGTGGACAAGCTCACCCCCTGGTTCGGTTCGGAGCCGGAGCGCGGCGAGGTCGTCGTCTTCCACGACCCGGGCGGCTGGCTGAACGAGGTGTCCACCCCCGAGCCCAACGCGCTGCAGCAGGTCCTCAGCTTCATCGGCCTGATGCCGTCGGCGGAGGAGAAGGACCTGATCAAGCGGGTCATCGCGGTCGGCGGCGACACGGTGGAGTGCCACGGCAACGGCCCGGTCAAGGTCAACGGCACGCCGCTGAAGGAGGACTCGTACCTCTTCCCCGGCAACACGCCCTGCGGCGACAAGAACATCGACAAAATGACGGTGCCCAAGGGCAGCATCTGGGTCATGGGCGACCACCGCCAGGACTCCCTCGACTCGCGCTACCACACGAACCTCAAGGGCAACGGCACGGTCGAGACCAAGCAGGTCGTGGGCCGCGCCTTCACCATCGCTTGGCCGATCAACCGCTGGTCGTGGCTGTCGGTGCCGGACACGTTCGACCAGCCCGCGCTGAACAAGGCCATGGCGGCGACCCCGGCGGCGCTGGGACTCGCCGGCGCGGTGCCGATCGTGTTGTGGCGGCGCCGGAGGCGGGCCGCTCGGGCCGAGGCGCAGACGTCGGACTGAACGGGTGACCCGGGCGCGTACGAAGTGCGCGGTCCCATAGCCGGCTGAACTCGAACACCGGGTACGCATCCGCGCGTACCCGGTGTTTCGCTGTCCGGACGGCTCATGCTGCTGACTGGGGAACGTACCCCCGGGTAGGGTGCCGTCGCAGATCTTTGACGCGGGTCGGGCTCGCGGGGCGGGAGCTGGGATGAGCAGCAGAGAGCGGACGGGCGACGACCGCGGCCGTACGACGGGCGGTGTGCTGTCCGGAGTGGTCATGGCCGTCGGCTGTGTGCTGTTCCTGGGCGGCTTCGTATGGGGAGCGCTGACCTATCGCCCCTACACGGTGCCGACCGATTCGATGGCACCGACGATCGGGGTGGGGGATCGGGTCCTGGCCGAGCAGGTGGACGGCGCGGAGGTGCGGCGGGGCGACGTCGTGGTCTTCCGGGACTCCGTCTGGGGCGATCTGCCGATGGTCAAGCGGGTCGTCGGGGTCGGCGGTGACACGGTCGCCTGCTGCAGCAAGGACGGACGGCTGACGATCAATGGCAAGCCCGTCGAAGAACCGTATCTGCACGCCAAGGGCCCGGCCTCGCCGACCGGCTTCAGTTCCAAGGTCCCGGTGGGCCAGCTCTTCCTGCTCGGCGACCACCGCAACGACTCGCTGGACTCCCGGACGCACCTCCAGGACGCCGATCACGGCACCGTGTCGCGCACCGCGGTGGACGCGCGGGTGGACGCCCGGGCATGGCCGCTCGGCAGCATGGGCATGGTGGAACGCCCGACCGGATTCGCGGCGATGCCCGGCGGGACATCGCAGCCCGGCCCGGTAAAGATCATCGTCTTCGCGGTCGTCGTCGGCGCGGTAATGATCCTGGGAGGCGCGGCGTACGGGCCCGTGGCGCGGCGCAGGAGGCGGAGGAGTGGCTGAGGTGGTGGAAGAGGCGAGTGGGGGGCTGGAGCGGAGCGTGCCGGGTGGGGATGTAGCCGCTGGTGGGGGCGTTGCGTCGGCCGGAGGTCCTGACGAGGGGACAGGGGTGAGCGGAGGATGCTCGGGCGCGGATCACCTGCCCACGGAGGTACGGCAGGTCTCACGCGTGGTGCTGCTCGACCCGGACGACCGGGTCCTGCTGCTGCACGGCTACGAGCCGGGCGATCCGTCCAGTACGTGGTGGTTCACTCCGGGTGGCGGCCTGGAGGGTACGGAGACCCGCGAGGAGGCGGCCCGCAGGGAGCTGGCCGAGGAGACCGGGATCACCGACGTGGAGCTGGGCCCGGTGCTGTGGAAACGGCACTGCTCATTCCCCTTCGACGGGCGGCGCTGGGATCAGGACGAGTGGTACTACCTGGGCCGTACGAATCGGACTGCAACCGAGATGTCGGGGCAGACGGATCTTGAGCGGCGCAGTGTCTCGGGACTGAGGTGGTGGACTTCGGAAGAACTTTCCGCGTCGCATGAGACGGTGTATCCGACGACATTCGCCGAGCTGCTGCGCAGGCTGCTCGACGAGGGGCCCCCTGGCGCGCCGGTGCTGCTGGCTACCGAGAGCGTCTGACGCACAATGGGGGGACGCACGGCTGAAGGGGATCTGCGATGAGCGCCGAGGACCTCGAAAAGTACGAGACCGAGATGGAGCTGAAGCTCTACCGGGAGTACCGCGATGTCGTCGGGCTGTTCAAGTACGTGATCGAGACCGAGCGCCGCTTCTACCTCACGAACGACTACGAGATGCAGGTGCACTCCGTGCAGGGTGAGGTCTTCTTCGAGGTCTCGATGGCGGACGCCTGGGTCTGGGACATGTACCGGCCGGCTCGCTTCGTGAAGCAGGTCCGGGTGTTGACGTTCAAGGACGTGAACATCGAAGAGCTGAACAAGAGCGATCTGGACCTTCCGGGCAGCTGAGACGGGGGCAGGGCCTGGTCGGCCGGGGCATGGCCGCCTCCGCCGAGCCGCAGCCTCTACCCCCTGTCACGGCCTCCCATCCGGCTGGCGCCGTTCGTCACCGGGATGAGTGACGGAGTTATCCACAACCGGTTGGTTGTCCACCAAGATCCAATAAGTCTGGGTTGAAGCGTCACAGTCGGTGCCGGAGGTGGTGCCGAGTGAACGCCACGAACAATCCCGCCAATGACCCCGCGCACATCGCTGCGAACGGGGGAGAGCCCCAGGCAACCGCAGGCGGAGGCGGGGGCAGCAGCCCGGAGGACGGCCGGTCGGCCCCTGCCGCGCCACGGGTCCGGGGCGCCCGAACGATCATGAGCCGCGGGAGTGGGCCCCCGCGCACTCAGGGAAGCCTCGCAGGCCCCCGAGCCCGGCGCCGGCCCCGACGCCTCGCCATCGAGGTCCCGGACCCCAGTGCTCCACGCGTCACCAGCGCGCGACGGGCGCTCGGGCGGTACGGCGAAGACCTGGCCGCACAACATTTGACCGCCGTGGGTATGCGCATCCTCGACCGGAACTGGCGCTGCCAGGACGGCGAGGTCGACATCGTGGCCGCCGATGGTGACGCGCTGGTGCTCTGCGAGGTCAAGGCCCGCCGCGCGGGAGCGTACGAACACCCGATGGCCGCCGTACGCCCCGAGAAGGCCGCCCGTCTCCGCCGCCTGGCCGAACGCTGGCTGGAGCAGCACGGCGGTCCGCCGCCCGGTGGAGTGCGCATCGATGTGATCGGCGTGGTGCTGCCCTCTCGCGGCGCCCCGCTCGTGGAGCACGTACGGGGGGTGACCTGAGATGGGATTCGCCCGAACGTGTTCGGTCGCGCTGGTCGGGGTCGAGGGGGTGGTCGTGGAGGTCCAGGCGGACCTGGAACCGGGCGTGGCGGCCTTCACCCTGGTCGGACTGCCCGACAAGAGCTTGATCGAATCGCGTGACAGAGTGCGGGCCGCGGTGGTCAACTCCGGCAGCGAGTGGCCGCAGAAGAAGCTCACCGTCGGGCTCAGCCCCGCCTCGGTCCCCAAGGGCGGAAGCGGATTCGATCTCGCGGTGGCTTGTGCGGTCCTCGGCGCCGCGGAACGTATCGACCCACGCGAGCTGGCCGACCTCGTCATGATCGGCGAACTGGGGCTGGATGGCCGCGTCCGGCCGGTGCGTGGAGTGCTCCCGGCGGTCCTGGCCGCGGCCGACGCGGGGTACCGCCAGGTCGTCGTGCCGGAGAGGGCAGTGGCCGAAGCGTCGCTTGTCCCAGGAGTGGCAGTTCTCGGTGTCCGCAGCCTCCGACAGCTGATCGCGGTGCTCACCGACGAGCCGGTACCGGAAGAAGAGGACGCGGACCCGACGGCGGAGGGACGTCCGGACCCGCTGCTGGCGGGGCTGGCCGTGCCCGGCAGCGGCATCGGCGCGGAGCGCATACAGGGGGACCGGGTACCGGACCTCTCGGACGTCGCCGGACAGCACGGTGCCAGAAAAGCCCTGGAAGTAGCGGCAGCCGGACGCCACCACATCTTCTTCATGGGCCCACCGGGAGCCGGGAAGACTCTCTTGGCCGAACGCCTGCCCGGCCTTCTGCCTCGTCTCTCCCCGAAAGAGTCGCTGGAGGTGACGGCGGTGCATTCGGTGGCCGGTGCTCTGCCACCGGGGCAGCCACTGGTGGATCGCCCGCCGTACTGCGCACCGCACCACAGCGCGACGATGGCCTCTCTCGTGGGTGGCGGCAGCGGGCTGCCCCGTCCGGGGGCCGTGTCGCTGGCACACAACGGCGTACTTTTCATCGACGAAGCTGCGGAATGCAACGCCCGCGTTCTGGACGCCCTGCGACAGCCGCTCGAATGCGGATATGTCGTGGTCGCACGGGCCGCCGGGATGATGCGGATGCCGGCAAAGTTCTTGCTCGCCCTGGCAGCGAATCCGTGCCCTTGCGGCCGCCACGGCACGCTCGGCGGCGGCTGTGAATGCCGTCCATCCACGATCCGGCGTTACCGGGCTCGGTTGTCGGGCCCGCTGATGGACCGCGTCGACCTGCGGGTGATGGTCGAGCCGGTGGCGCGTTCCGAACTGCTCACGCCGACGCAGGGAGCCGAATCCACCGCCGAAGTGGCCGAACGCGTACGAGCCGCCCGCGATCGCGCCACCGCACGCTTCGCCGACACACCGTGGAGCACCAACAGCGAGGTTCCGGGACACGAACTACGAACCCGCTGGCGAGTGGCCCCCGGCGCCACGGCCCAAGCAGAACGAGACCTGGAAACCGGCCTGCTGACGGCCCGCGGCATGGACCGCGTACTCCGCGTCGCCTGGACCTCGGCCGACTTGGCCGGCCGCGACTGCCCCACGGCAGAAGACATTAATTGGGCGCTGGAACTGCGCACGGGGATTAGGAGGGGGGTGCCGGTGGTGGCGGGGTGAGGGGGTTCCTGTGGGGAGGGGGCTGGCGGGGCTGAGCGGGCGGGTGGCTCTGACGGGCGTTGGGTCGCGGGCCTTGGCTAGAGCCGGGGTGAGGAGCCGGTGGGTTGTGTCTGGGCTGGCTTGGCGTTGGGTTTGCCTCGTTACGCCTCGTGCGGTGGGAGGCGGTTCGGGGCTTGGCGGGTCAGAAGCGTGACTTCGGAAGGTGGTGTGTCCGCCCCGTAACCATCGGGGCTGGTGCCCTGCGGCTAGGGGCTCCTGCCGATCTGGCGATCCGTGTGCAGTGGGGTGGTGCCCTGCCCTGCGGGATGTGGGGCTGCGTCGGAAGCGCGGAGCGCGAGACGCGCTGAGCTGGCTGGAGGGAGGAGGCAGCCGGGGAGCGGGCTGGAGCGGAATCGAATGGGGCGGGTGGCGTGGGGT
>NZ_LGCW01000035.1:0-23132 GCF_001279365.1 Streptomyces sp. NRRL F-5755
CACTCCCCAAAGCCCCCCACCACCCCCTCCGCCCCTTCCGACCCCACCGCCCAGCGCGCCGGCCGGTCCCCGGGCCCGCGTACCGGCGATACGGCCGTGGACTCCGGACGGAAGAGCGCACAACGGCAGGGGGCCACCGCATCGCCCTCCGATGTACGCGAACGCCCCGGAGCGGACATGCCCAGCCGGGCGCCCGTGCCGTCCACCGCGCCGGACCGCTGATGGTGCGGGCAGGGGAACCGCGTACCACCCCCCGCCGCCCATCCCCGCCCGGCGCGACGAGCCGTACCTCGTTCGTGTCGAAGTTCGTGCGGAATTCGCCCCCACCACACAATTCACAGGCTTTGCGGAATTCGGCACTCTTTGCCGTGCCGACGGGAATCGCCGCACAGCGCCGTTCCCCCGTCCGTTCCGGGTTCCGCAACCCGTCCAGCGCTCATTTCCGGCCGTCCTCGGGCGTACGTTGCGCCACTTTTCCCCGCCGCCGCCCGGCTGCCCCGGGCCGCGGCCACCCTCCGCCCACCGTGGCCGCACGGGTTGCGCGCCACCCTCCGTACCCCGCTCCCGCGCCCGTCTCCCGGGCACCGCGCTCCGGAATTGCCACCCTTTGTCGTCTTCGCACTCCGTCCGCATGGCTGCGCCCGGAGCCGGTGGCCCGGTAGGCTTTCCGTGTGATCTTCAAGCGCATCGGAAATGGGCGGCCGTACCCGGACCACGGCCGGGAGAGCACCCGCCAGTGGGCGGATGTTGCCCCTCGCCCGGTACGCCTTGACCAGTTGGTGACGACCAAGCAGCAGCTCGACCTGGAGACGCTGCTCGCCGAGGACTCCACCTTCTACGGCGACCTCTTCGCGCACGTCGTGAAGTGGCAGGGCGACCTCTACCTGGAAGACGGGCTGCACCGCGCCGTGCGCGCGGCCCTCCAGCAACGCCAGGTGCTGCACGCCCGCGTCCTGGAACTGGGCTGACCCCCGCCGGAGCCCGCCCGACACGGCCCCGCCCCCTGTTCGGCGGAACGTATTGGCCCTTTCGGGTGAGGTCTCCCGCCACGCATTGATCATTTAGTAGGCATGGCCCCTGCGTCGCACTACGCTGCGGACATGAGCATGCTGACGCCCCCCGGCATGGGCGGTAAGAAGTACCGCATCACGGGCGACAGGTATCCGCGGATGCGCCGTCCCCGTCACCGTCGGCGGATCACTCTGGTGATCACTGCCGCCGTCTGCGCCCTCGCCCTGGCCGGGTGGGGCACGTTGCAGCTCATCGATGTCTTCGGCGGCAAGGGCGGCACGGCCCAGGCCGCGCAGGACAAGAAGAAATGCCCGCCGGACGGCGCGCAGCAGGCCCGTACGGGGGCGTCGTCAGGTACGGGCA
The DNA here is from genome assembly GCF_001279365.1 of Streptomyces sp. NRRL F-5755. NCBI lineage: Bacteria > Bacillati > Actinomycetota > Actinomycetes > Kitasatosporales > Streptomycetaceae > Streptomyces > Streptomyces sp. NRRL F-5755. The sequence continues at coordinate 1,375 of NZ_LGCW01000035.1, forward strand.
AGCCGCTGCCCAAGCCCGCCGACGTCACCGTCAACATCCTCAACGCGACGGCACGCGGCGGCCTGGCCAAATCGACCGCCGACGAGCTGAAGAAGCGCGGCTTCAAGGTCGGCAAGGTGGGCAACGCGCCGCCCGCCTACGACAAGAAGGTCAAGGGCGCGGGCGTACTCCTGGGCGCGCAGACGACGTCCGACGGCGCCCGGAAGGTGCTGGGTACGCAGCTCGAAGGCGCGGAGTCCAAGACGGACACCCGTAAGACCGGGGACGTCGACCTGATCATCGGCGACACGTTCAAGGCCCTGGCCGAACCGGCCGCCGCCCAGAAGTCGCTCACCGCGCTGACGGCGCCGTCGAAGACGGCACCGGGCTGCCGGAGCTGAGCGGGCCGGGGGCGGGGGCGGGCGCCCCGGAGTGGGCCGCTGAGCCCTGGGGCGGAGGCCACTGAACCCCGGGGCGGGGCCGCGACCCGTGCCGTACGGCCGACCGACCCCGAAGCCTGACCAGCCCGCCGCGCGGGCCGAAGGAGGAGCCCTCCCGGCCCGCCGGACCGAAGCCCTCCTAGCCCGCCGTGCCGTACATCCGGTCGCCCGCGTCGCCCAGGCCGGGGACGATGTAGCGGTCGGGGTTCAGGCACTCGTCCACGGCCGCCGTGACGACCGTCACCGGCGCGCCGGCCAGCTCGCGCTCCATGACCTCGACGCCCTCGGGCGCGGCCAGCAGGCAGATCGCGGTGACGTCGTCCGCACCGCGGTTGATCAGCTCGCGGATCGCCGCGACCAGCGTGCCGCCGGTGGCCAGCATCGGGTCCACCACGTATACCTGGCGGCCGGAGAGATCGTCCGGCATGCGCGTGGCGTACGTGTGGGCCTCGTACGTCTCCTCGTTGCGGACCATGCCCATGAAGCCGACCTCGGCCGTGGGCAGCAGCCGGACCATGCCGTCCAGCATGCCCAGCCCGGCGCGCAGGATCGGCACGACCAGCGGGCGGGGGTGGGACAGCCGCACTCCGGTGGTCGCCGTCACCGGGGTGTCGATGTCGACCTGCTCGGTCCGCACATCGCGGGTCGCCTCGTACGCGAGCAGGGTGACCAGCTCGTCGGCGAGGCGCCGGAAGGTCGGGGAATCGGTGCGCTTGTCGCGCAGGGTAGTGAGTTTGTGCGCCACCAGCGGGTGGTCGACGACGTGGATCCGCATGACATCGACACTAGCCGAGGTCAGGAGCGGCGGCGCCCGCCCCGTGGGCGCCGGGCGGGCCGGGCACGGATTCCGCCCGCGCTGGCATCGAACCACCGGTCCGGGGGAAAGTGGGCACAAACGCCCGGTCTGTCGCACCGGCGCCGGGCATGGACCTCGTCCCAGGGCGGTGTACGGCGTGCCAGACGGGAATGGGAGCGGAAGCGGAAGCGTCCGTGGCGCTGGAGGCGCGGGGGGCGGCGGACGCGCTGGTGGCGGCGCGGGTGAAGCCGTACGTGGGAGCGGGGGCGCGGACGGGTACGCGGGGGCGAACGCCGGTACGAACGCGGCCAGGGATGCGGGGGGCGCCGGTACGAGCATGGGCGGGAACGTGAGCGGGAACGCGGGCGGGAACGTGAGCGGAAACGCGAGCCGCCGCCGTACCGGCAGAGCGCGCCGAGGCGCCCGCGATCGTATGCAATCACCGGCGCCCCCTCCGCCGAACCCCGCCTCAGCCCCCACCCACGACCCCACCGAGTCCTCCGCCCCTCCCGAGCCCTGCGACCCTCCCGAGCCCTCCGAACCCCCCGAACCCGACGGCCTCGCCACCGGCGGGGAGAACGACGCGGCGCGCCGACGGCGGCGCGCCCAGTTCCTCCGCGATCTCAACGAGGCCAAGGAGCTGCGCGACCGCGTCCAGCCGCGCCGCGCCCGGGCGGCCCGGATGCGTCAGGCCATGAGAATGCGCACGTTCCGCTGGTAGCCGAACGCCTCTTTCGCCCCATCAGAACCTTCCGCCCCACCCGACGTGAGCCACATCTCTCGGAACGGCCGCACGACGCAACGCCGAAGACCCCGCGCAATCGCGTTGTTTCTGCCACGATTCCGATGGGCGGGGACCTGCGGCGCGAAGGCGTCGCCCCGTCCGGCCCGGCACGCCTATGACCAGTGGGAGAGTCACGGTGTACTTCGCCGCACTGCTCGCGCGCACCGAAGACGGGTGGGAAGCGAGCGACACGGAGCTCGACAATGTGGAGACCCTGACCGATCTGGCCGACCTGGCCCGTGAGGCAGCGGTCGACGACGACACGGTGGTGGCATACATCGAGCAGGAAGGCACGTGGTTCGGCGTCGTCCGCGTGGACGGCGAGGACGATCCGCGGATCTTCATCTCGAACGCCGCCGCCGCTGCCCGCAGCTCGTACGGTGCGATGCTCACCGACGAACTGCTCGGCCGCGACGAGGACGGCACCGACGACCTCGACAGCCTCGACCTGGACGGTACGGAGGACGGCGAACCCGACCCGGCGGACGGCGGAGGCGGGGACGAGACGGCTACGGCCGGCGACACACCCGTCGTACCGCACGGCCCGCTCGGCGACCCGGACCTGCTGGCCGACCTGGGCATCGGCGGCAAGGAGCTGCTCGCCCTCGACACCGACGCGCTGTCCGAGATCGCCGACGCCCTCGGCTGCACGGACGTCCTGGAGGCCGTCAGGTAACGCCCGTCACGGACACTGGGGGCATGACCGCCCCCGTGCCCGGCCCCCTTCCCGCCTCGTCGCTCCACACCCCGGCGCCCGACCCACTGCGCGATCCCTGGACCGCCGCGATGCGACAGGCGCTGGACGAGGCCGCCCTCGCCCCCGGGACCGGTGACGTCCCGGTGGGCGCCGTCGTGCTGTCCCCGGACGGCACGGTGATCGGCACCGGCCGCAACGAGCGCGAGGCGACCGGTGACCCCACCGCCCACGCCGAAGTGCTCGCCATCCGGGAAGCCGCCCGCACGGTCGGCTCATGGCGGCTGACCGGCTGCACGCTCGTCGTCACCCTGGAGCCGTGCACGATGTGCGCGGGCACCATCGTCCTGTCCCGCCTCGACCGCGTCGTCTACGGGGCGGCCGACGAGAAGGCGGGCGCCGTCGGCTCCCTCTGGGACGTCGTACGCGACCGCCGCCTCAACCACCGCCCCGAAGTGATCACCGGCGTCCTCGCCGCCCCCTGCGCCACCCTCCTGACCACCTTCTTCCGCTCCCGCTGACCCCTCCACACCCACTCCCCCGGATACCGATTTCGGCGTACGGCCCCCCGTGGGCTAGAGTTCCTCTCGGTAGCGTGTCCGAGCGGCCGAAGGAGCGCGCCTCGAAAGCGCGTGAGGGGGCAACTCCTCCGTGGGTTCAAATCCCACCGCTACCGCTTGTAACACCCCCCTGATCTGCGGAGACGCGGTCAGGGGGGTGTTTTTGCACGGCGGAGCACCAGGCAGTGCCAGGTGATGCTTCAAGCGGTGCACCAGCTGAAGCTCAGGCCCTTCAGGAATGAAGCGCATCCCGCAACGCCCGCACCTGATCCGCCAGGTTGCGCTCACTGATACGAGCCGTCGGAAACAGCACGTCAAACCCATGCACCGCGCCCGGCACCTGGATCAGTTCCGTGGTGACGCCGGCGGCGCTGAGGCGTTCGGCGTATCGGCGGCCCTCGTCGCGTAGCGGGTCCACCTCGGCCACGACTATGAAGGCGGGCGGCAGGTCGCTGAGGTCGGGGGCCTGTGCCGGGGAAGCGTAGGTTTCCAGGTCACGGTCTCCGACGTAGTGGCGCCAGGCGAGCCTGGTCGCGTCCCGGTCGAGGATCGGCGTGTTGGTGTATTCGCGTCCGGAGGCACTTGTCGTGCTGCCGTCCACGGTGGGGTACATCAGCAACTGGAGGGCCATCTTCGGCCCGCCGAGATCGCGGGCGCGCAGGGCGGTGGAGGCCGCGAGGTTTCCTCCGGCGCTCACTCCCGCGACGGCGATGCGGCCGGCGTCGCCGCCGATTTGGGCCGCGTGTTGGGCGAGCCAGGTCAGGGCCTCGTAGGCGTCGTCGGCCGCGGCCGGGTACGGGTGCTCGGGTGCGAGGCGGTAGTCGACGGAGACGACGACGGCCTCGGCGTCCAGGGCGTACCGCAGAGCGTGGTCCTCCTCGGCTTCGGGAGAGCCGTACGTAAAGGCGCCGCCGTGCAGGTAGAGGACGACCGGCAGCACGTCGCCCGTCGCGGGCGCGACCGGGCGGTAGGCGCGCAGACGCAGCTGCCCGCCGGGCCCGGGGATGAACAGGTCCTCGACCTTGGCCCGGTCGTCGGCAGTCGTGTCGGGGCGCTCCCGCAGAAGCTGGTACTTCTCGGGATTGGCCAGTACGGAAGCCAGGCCGTGGACGGGGAAGACGCCGGTGTCGGACGTTTCCAACAGGGACTGGATCTCGGTGTCGACCGGGGGAACGGACATGGCTGGCCGCCGCCTTTCGTACGCGGGAGTTGGGGGGAGTGCGGAACTGCCATGAGTTTCGCCAGTCCGTGGGAGCAACAGAAGTGGCCCGGGGGCCACTATGTGCAACTATCGGGCCATGACTGCCGCCGCCTCCCAGCAAGCCGCTCACCAGGCCCCTCGCCGGGCTCCCCACCAGGTCGTGGTGCTCGCCCTCGCGCCGGTGGTCGCCTTCGACCTGAGCATCCCGGCCCAGATGCTCGCCATGGTCGACTCGCAGTCGGGCGGGGCGGCATATGACGTACGGACCGCCACGCCGGACGGCTCCGCGGTCGCGACGGTGAACGGGTACGGCGTCACGCCCCACGGGGACCTGTCCCTGCTGGAACACGCCGACACCGTGATCGTCGCGGGCACCCGCTGCCCGGACGTGCTCGACGACGGGGTGCTGGACGCCCGTATCGCGGAGGCGTTGCGGGCGGCCCGGCGCCGGGCCCGGATGGTGTCCCTGTGCACGGGGGCGTTCGTGCTCGCGGCCGCCGGGCTGCTGGAGGGGCACCGGGCGGCGACGCACTGGCGGTACGCCGATCAGTTCAGGCGGCTGTTCCCCGCGGTCGACCTCGACATCGATCCGCTGTACGTGGCCGATCGCGGGGTGCTGACGTCCGCCGGCGGTGCGGCGGCCATCGACCTGTGCCTGCATCTGATCCGGGAAGACCATGGAAGCTCGGTGGCCAACCGGATAGCCCGGTACAACGTCGTGGCGCCGATGCGGGAGGGTGGGCAGGCGCAGTACATCGACCGCCCGGTACCGGAGGACGCGGGCATGTCGACGGCCGGGGCGCGGGCGCTGATGACGGAGCATCTGGAACGGCGGCTGTCGCTCAAAGACCTCGCGGCGCACTGCCACATGAGCGTCCGGACGTTCACCAGGCGCTTCCGGCAGGAAACGGGTCTGTCCCCGGCCGAATGGTCCGCCGCCGCCCGCCTGCGGCACGCTCGCCATCTACTGGAATCGACGGAGCTGCCCGTGGACGACATCGCCGCGAAAACCGGCATGGGCAGCGGGACGAATCTGCGCCAGCATATGCGGGCCGCGCTGAATACCACGCCGTCCGCCTATCGGCGGGCTTTCCGGTCGGCCGGCGCGTAGGGGAAGGAGGGAGAGCGGGGGCGGCACCCTCGCTGTATGTTGAACTCGCAACTACCTCCACGAGAAGGCGACGCCGCAATGAGCAACGTCGAAGTGAAACCCGCCGAGTTGCGCTGCGCCCCGGGCGAGCAGGTGCCCGAGGTCGAGGTGCTCGCGCCGCGCGACGTGCCGTTGGGCGGGCCGCGGGCCATGACCGTGCGCCGTACGCTGCCGCAGCGCTCCCGTACGCTCATCGGCGCCTGGTGCTTCGCGGATCATTACGGGCCGGATGATGTCGCCACGACGGGTGGCATGGACGTCGCGCCGCACCCGCACACCGGGTTGCAGACGGTGAGCTGGCTGTTCAGCGGGGAGATCGAGCACCGCGACAGCCTCGGCACCCACGCGTACGTACGGCCGGGCGAGCTGAACCTCATGACGGGCGGCCGCGGGATCAGCCACTCCGAGGTGTCGACCGGGCGGACCACCGTGCTGCACGGGGTGCAGCTGTGGGTGGCGCTGCCCGCGGAACGCCGGCTCACAGAGCCCGACTTCCGGCACCATGTGCCGCGCCCCGTACAGGACGACGGGGCCGGGATCAGCGTGTTCCTGGGCACGCTCGCGGGCGTGACCTCGCCGGTGCCGGCCTTCACCCCGCTCCTCGGCGCCGAGATCGTCCTCGCGCCGCGCGCGACGGTCACCCTCGCCGTGGACCCCGCCTTCGAACACGGCCTGCTCGTCGACCAAGGGCCCGTCCGCCTGGCCGGCACCCTGCTGCGCCCGGCCGAGCTGGGTTACGTCTGCCCCGGCCGCGACACCCTGACCCTCACGAACGCGTCGGACAGCCCCGCCCGGACGGTCCTGCTCGGCGGCACGCCGTTCGAGGAGGAGATCGTCATGTGGTGGAATTTCGTGGGGCGTTCGCATGAAGACATCGAGCAGGCCCGCAGCGACTGGATGACCGGCAACCGGTTCGGCGAGGTGCGTGGTTACGACGGTGACCGGCTGCCTGCCCCCGAACTTCCCACGGTGGCCCTGAAGCCGCGCGGCCGGGTGCGCTGATCCGGTGCCCGTCACGGGGGCCGGCCTCCCACGACCGGCCGCCCGAAACGGCAACCGCAAAAAGATCCGGAATAGCAGCGGCCGATGAATGCGCCGCCCCCCTTTACCCCCGGAGGGGAGCCCGTTTTCTGTTACGGACCAGTTCTCGGAAGTTGCCGTAGTGGACGATTCTTTCTTCGACGTGGTGGTGGTCGGTGGCGGGCCGGTCGGGTTGCTGCTCGCCGCGGAATTGCGCACGGCGGGCTCGTCGGTACTGCTCGTGGAGCGCCGTTCCGAGGTCGACACCACGGCCAAGGCAGGCGTTCTCGGACCGCTGACGGTCGAGGCGCTGGAGCGGCGGGGGCTGCGCGGGCAACTCGCCGAGGTCGAACAGGAACGATTCCGGCAGGCCAGGAGGACTGCGGCCGCGGCTGCGGGGGTGCCGGACCCCGCCCTGCTGCCCAAGAGCGCCGTACGGTGCGGACCGACCAATCATTTCACGGGGCTCGAATATCTCGAACCGGCGCGTGTGAAGGGTTCACAACGCCGGCGTATGGCGGTTGACCAGCGGGCCCTCGAACGCATTCTGGTCGATCACGCGCGGCGTCTGGGAGCCGATATCCGTCGTGAGCACGAACTGACCGGATTACGTCAGGACGGCGACGGTGTGACCGCGTCGGTCCGGTCGCCCGGCGGTCGGTTGGAAATCCGTTGCACGTTCCTAGTGGGGTGCGACGGCGGCCACAGCAGCGTACGCAAACTCCTCGGCATCGATTTCGTGGGCACCGGCGCGACGCTCACCGGGCGGCAGGCTGCCGTGGAACTCGCCGACCCCGCCGCCCTTCGCCTGGGGTGGCACCGCACCGACCAGGGCATGCTCGCCTACGGACTCGGGGTGAACCGGGTGTTCACCGTCGAGTTCACCGGCCCGCCCGCCGCCAAGGACGAGCCGGTCAGCCTGGCCGAGATGCAGGACAGCATGCGCCGCACCAGCGGCGTCGACGTCGAGCTGCTGTCCGTCAAGGCACCGACGCGCTTCACCGACAACGCCCGGCAGGCCGCCGAATACCGCCGGGGCCGGGTGTTCCTGGCCGGTGACGCCGCGCACGTCCACCCTCCTTTCGGTGCCCAGGGCCTCAACGTCGGCCTGCTGGACGCGGTGAACCTCGGCTGGAAGCTGGGGGCAGCCGTCGCGGGCCGGGCGCCGGACGGCCTGCTGGATTCGTATGCCGCCGAGCGCCACCCGGCCGGACGCCGGCTCATGGACAGCACACGGGCACAGACCGCTCTGATGCGGCCCGACGCCCAGACCGGCGCGCTGCGCGACCTGTTCGCCCGCCTGATGCGCTTCGGCGAGGTCAACGAGCACCTGTGGAACCTGCTGACCGGTCTGGACGAGCGCTATGACCTGGGTGACGAGCACCCGTTGGTGGGGACTTTGCGCCCGAACTGGAAGCTTCTGCTGCGCGAGCGCGGCCCCCGGGGAACCGGCCCCGAGGAGACAGGTCTGGCCACGGATGTCGCGGAGTTGATGCGCGGTGGGCGTGGGCTGCTGCTCGACCTCACCGGCGCGCCCCCTGTGGGGTGGTCCCAGCACGTGGACACCGTACGGGTGGTGCCCGACACCACTGGACTCGATGTCGGCGGCACGGAAGCGGCGTCGTACGCGGAACTCCAGGCCGCCGGCGCCCTGTTGCTGCGGCCGGACGGGTGCGTCGCCTGGGCCGGTACGCCCGGTGACGGGTCCGCGCAGGTGTCGCTGCTCGATGCGCTGCGGCGGTGGTTCGGCGCCACCGTGTAGCCCCGGGCCTGCCCCGTTATGACAGCACCGACCGTACGGAATCCCGTACGCGTGCCCGCAGCCAGGCATGGGCCGGATCGGCGTCGTCGCGGGGGTGCCAGGCCAAGGACAGCTCCACCGGGGGGAGTTCCAGGGGGAGTTCCCTGGTGACCAGGCCGAGCGCCTGCACGCTGCGCCGGTACTGCCGCCAGGGAATGAGCCCCACCACGTCGTGGCGGTTGACCAGGAGCAGCAAGGTGGCGGCGAAGGTCGGTGCGGACACGGTGATGCGCCGGCCCAGGCCGAGCCCGGCCAGCGCTTCATCGAGCGGGCCGGTCAGCCGGCCACGCCGGGACGTCGTGATGTGCCGGGCCCCGGCCACCCGCTCGGCCGTCACCTCGCCCTGGGCGAGGTCGTGGTCCGGGCGCATGACCAGTACGTGATGGTCCGTGGCCAGCGCTTCGGTGCGGACCTCGGGCGCCGCCGGGCCCAGGACGCCCATTTCGAGGTCGGTGCTGCCTTCCCGCAGCCCGGAGTGGTCCCCGGGCGGTTCCGCGAGGAAGCGCAGGGTCACTCCGGGCGCTTCGTTCTCCACACAGGAGACGAGGTGGTCACCGACCGAGGTGACCATCGCGTCGTTGGCGGTGACGGTATAGGTGCATTCCAGCGAGGTCAGGTCCAGCTCTCCGGCCGGCGCGAGCACCTTCCGGGCCCGCCGTACCAGCTCGCGCACCTCGCTCCGCATCGCCACGGCGCGCGGTGTCGGCTGCATGGTGTGTCCGGCGCGTACCAGGACCGGATCGCCGACCGCCTTGCGTATCCGTCCCAGCGTGCGGCTCATGGCCGGTTCGGAAACATGCAGCCGCTCGGCCGCGGCGGTGACCGAGCACTCGTCCAGCAGGGCGTCGAGTGCCACTAAAAGGTTGAAATCCATTTTTGCATGCACGAGACGCATTCTATTTATCACTCACTTGCATTTGAAGTTATCCCACCGCATTTCTACGGTCGTCACCACCAGCAGCGAGAAAGGAAGGACATGACCGCGCACAGCGCAGCAACAGCCGCCAGCCACACGGCCGGTGGGACGTCCGGCGACCACGGCCGCCGCGCCGGCCGGGACGGAGGCCGGCCGCCCGGCAGCATGGGCCAGGGCGGCGTTCCGCGTCTGATGCACGCCGCCGTCATGGCAGTCCAGGCCATGGTGTCCGGCGTCAATCTGGCCCTCCCCCAGCTTTCCGCCAGTGCGCTGCACCCGTCGGCGACCCAGACCGTGTGGATCGTGGACCTGTACGTGCTCGTCTTCGCGGCCCTTCTCATACCGGCCGGTGCGCTGGGCGATCGCTGGGGCCGCAAACCCGTACTCATCGCGGGACTGGCCGTCTTCGCACTGGGCTGCCTGGGCTGCGCACTGGCGCCGAACGTCCCGGTGCTGCTCGCCTGCCGCGCGGTCTCCGGGCTGGGGGCCGCGTTGGTCATGCCCGCCACGCTCGCCCTGTCGCTCGCGGTGACACCGCCCCCCAAGCGTGGTCAAGCGGTCGGCGCCTGGTCAGGCGCCACGGGCCTGGGCGGCATGCTGGGCAACGTCGTGGCCGGCGGCACCCTCCAGTTCTTCTCCTGGCCCGTGTTCTTCGCGCTCTTCGTCCCGGTCTCCGTGGTGCTCGCGGTGCTCGCGGCCCGGTACGCACCGGCCACCGAGCGGCATGCCGCACGCCTCGATCCGATCGGCACCGGGCTGCTCGTCGCCACGCTCACCGCCCTGCTGTTCGGCCTGGTCGAGGGACGGGACATGGGCTGGACCTCGGTGCCCGTGCTCACCGGCTTCGCCGTCGCCGTCATCGCGGGAGCGGCCTTCGTCGCCCACGCGCTGCACACCGACGCTCCCTTGGTCGACCCACGGCTGTTCCGGCTGCGGGCCGTCCGTACCGGGACACTCGGTGTGGCGGCCGCCTTCCTCGGTATGTTCAGCCTCTTCTACCTCAATGCCCAGTACCTGCAGTACGCCAAGGGGTTCAGCGCGCTGACCACCGGTCTCGCCATCCTGCCGCAGGGCCTCTGCATGAAGTTCGTCTCCCCGCGGGCGGCCCAGCTGGCCAGGCGATGGGGGGCGCGCCGGGTCGTGGCCCTCGGCATGGCCCTCATCGTCGCCGGACTCCTGCTGCTTTCCCTGTCGAGCGCCCACACGCCCTACTGGGTCTACGTCATCGACCTGCTCGTCATGGCGTCCGGCATGGGGCTCGCCACCCCGCCCCTGTCCAGCGCAATCGTGGGTGCGCTGCCCAAGAGCCGCAGCGGCGTGGGCTCCGCGCTGAACAGCACCGCGCGCGAACTCGGCAGCGCCATCGGCGTCGCGGTGGTCGGCACGGTGCTCACCGCCGGGTTCACCGCCCGGCTCGCGGCCCCCGTCGCGCCCTACGCGCACTCGGCATCGGACGCGATGTCCGCGGCGGAGCGCCTGGGAGCCGTCCAGCACGCCGCCGCTGTAACGGCTTTCACCGACGCGATGGCCATCGCGTACCGGGTCGTCGCGGTGATCGTCGCCGTGGCCGCGGCGGCCGTACTGTTCGGCAGGCGCAACAGCTCTGCGGACAGCCCGACCCACCCGGCCGCTGCCGACACCCCGCGGAACGAGCGGGAGTCCACGTGAACGTCACGGAACGCGACCGCGCGCCCAGGAGCCAGGACACACCGTCTTCCACGGACACCGAAGGCGGCACGGCATCCTCGCGCGGCGGACGTGACCTGGGCCGTGCGGTGTTGGTCGGCATCCTGCTGGCGGCCGCCGCATGCGGTGCGCTGATCACCGGACCCCTGGCGTTCGCCGTCCTGGCAGCGGTGGGAGCCGTGGTGGCGATCGCCGAACTGGGCCGTCGGCCGCGGCAGTCCGGTCTACGGGTGGCACTCTTACCGGTCCACCTCGGTACGCAGCTGATGGTGTGGACCGGTTGGTACTTCGGCGACGGCGCACTGGTACGGGTCACCGCCGCCGCCGTACTCATCTGCCTGGCCTGGCACCTGGCGCACGGTACGGCAGGCTACCTACGGAACGCGGCAGCGTCCGTGCTGCTGCTCGGCTATCTGGCGCTGCCGACGTGCTGCGCGGTCCTCCTGGTCCGGAAGCCGCACGGCACGCTGCTCGTACTGGCGGTGATCGCATGCGTGGTGGCCACCGACACCGCCGGCTATGCAACCGGCTCCTTGCTCGGCCGCCACCCCATGGCGCCGGCCATCAGCCCCAGGAAGAGCTGGGAGGGCCTCGCCGGCTCACTCTCGGCGGCCACCGCCGTCGGCATCGCCGCACTGGGACGGGTGGTCCGGGCGCCATGGTGGCAGGGAGCGCTCTTCGGTGCGCTGATCGCCGTGGCGGCCGTGGCCGGAGACCTCGTCGAGTCCGCGGTGAAACGGGACCTGGGCATCAAGGACATGAGCACTCTGCTGCCGGGCCACGGCGGCCTGATGGACCGGCTGGATTCCCTCCTTCCGGCCATGGTCGCGGCCTGGGCCGTGCTCGGCCCCGCCCGTTGAAAACAAAACTTGCCCAACCCTTCCATGACTTTCCGCTGGAAAGCCGGACCATTACCTTCATGGTGTCCGGGATCAGATACGACGCGTTGCGCCCAATACGGACCCCGGTCCCCCCGTCGCCCTGGACCAGGTGAGCCATTTCGAGGGGGTATTGCAGGCCGACCGCGACGTTTTCGGCTGAGCGGAAAAAGCCCTCGGCCCCCGTTCACGAGCCATCACTCGCGAACAGGGGCCGAGGGCTTGAGAGATAACCGGAAGCGTCAGCTCCGGCGGCGGCGGAATGCCTTGCGTACGAAGTGCACGATCAGCCAGATCACCACGATGATGATGACGATGAAGACGATCAGGAGCACGATGAGGAAGATGCCGAGCTTCTTGAAGAAGCCCTTCTTCTTCTTTTCCTTCTTCTCCTTCTTGTCCTTGGAGCCGAAGGCGGCCTTCGCGTGGTGGTGGAAGGAGGCCGGGGCGGCGTCCGCCTGCGCGGCCGGGGCGCCGGCGGTCTGCTGCTGAGCGCTGTGGGCGATGTGGGCGACCGCCGGAGCCGCGGGCGACGCCGCTGCCGCGGTGCCCGCCGCGCCCATCAGGCCGAGCAGCAGGGCCACGACAACTGCGGTGATACGACTGCTCGTCGACCATGCGGCGCGGCCGGCGCGTACGGCGTGTTCGGAAGGCTTGCGCTCGGTGCTCATCCGGTCGTTTTCCCCTCGTGGTTGGTGCTGGGTGCGGCGCGCTGATCGCGACGCGCGCCCACCATTATGGGTGGCGGCCGTCTCCGCCGGTGTGCTGCACGGCGCCCGTCCGCCCGTCGGCGCCGCCCGGCGCACGCTCGCCCACCGCCACACCCGTGCGCACGTCCGCCCCGGTTTCGTCCTTCGCCGCCCCGCTCTCGTCCTTCATCGCCTTGGTCTCGCTCTTGAGGATCCGCAGCGACTTGCCCAGGGCCCGCGCCGTGTCCGGCAGCTTCTTCGAGCCGAACAGCAGGATCACCACGAGGGCCACGATCAGCAGGTGCCAGGGTTCCAGCCCGTTCCGCAGCATCGTCGTCCCGCCTTTCCCTCCATCGCGCCGCCGGCGGTCACCGGTCCGCGCCGTCTTGCCGGATTTATAACTTGCTACATTGCGCAACTGTACAACTGACTGGCTCGAACGACCGTCTTCTTCGGCAAGAACCGCGCAGGTGAGGGTGCACACACATGACAGCAAGCAGTCACCGGGCGGTGGCCGGGAGCACCGGACGGGGCAGGCGGCGCCGCCCCCTGCGGACGGCCGGGATCGTGGCCGTATCGCTGCTCGTACTGATCGCCGCGGGCGCGGGCTGGTTCTACTTCGAGCTCAACGGGAACATCACCACCTTCGGTGCCGACGGCGTCAGCCCGCAGCGCCCGGCGGAGGGCGCCGGCGGGCAGAACGTCCTGGTCATCGGCTCGGACTCGCGGTCGGGCGGCAACAGCTCGCTGGGTGGCGGCGACGGTGACGTGGGCCGCTCGGACACCGCCTTCCTGCTGCACATATACGGGGACAGCAAGCACGCGGTCGCGGTCTCCATACCCCGCGACACCCTGGTGGAGATACCCCCGTGCCGGCTGCCGGACGGCAGGTGGACCAAGCCGCAGCACAACGCGATGTTCAACGCGGCCTTCTCGGTCGGCGAGAGCGCCAAGGGCAACCCGGCCTGCACCCAGAACACGGTGGAGAAACTGTCCGGCGTACGCGTCGACCACACCGTCGTCGACTTCGAGGGCTTCTCGAAGATGACGTCCGCGGTGGGCGGCGTACCGGTCTGCCTGCCGAAGGACATCTACGAGGGCGACCTGAACCCGAACCGCCGCTCCCGCGGTCAGCGGATCTTCGCCAAGGGGCCGCAGAACGTATCCGGTCAGCAGGCGCTCGATTACGTACGCATCCGGCACGGCATCGGCGACAACTCCGACATCGGCCGTATCCAGCGGCAGCAGGCGTTCGTCGGCTCGCTGATCAAGAAGGTCAAGGACCAGGGGTTCAACCCGGGCACCCTGCTGCCGCTGGCCAACGCCGCCACCCGGTCCATGACCGTCGACCCGGGCCTGGACTCGGCCGACAAGCTGCTCTCCTTCGCGATGTCGCTGAAGGACATCGACCTGCACAACACCAAGTTCATCACGCTGCCGTGGCGCTACCAGGGCGAACGGGTCGCGATCGTGCACCCGGCGGCGGACACGCTCTGGGCGGACATCAAGGCGGACCGCACGCTGGACGGCAAGAACGCGGGCGGGCCGGGGGCACAAGGATCTCCGGGCCCGTCGCTGTCCCCTTCCATGAGTACGAGTACGGGTACGGACACCGGCGCCGCCGCGGGCATCAGCATCGCCGTCTACAACGGCACCACCACGACCGGCCTGGCCGCCCGAGCCGCCAGTCAGCTGAAGTCCGCCGGCTTCACCGTCACCGGTACGGCGACCGCCCGCACGCAGGACCACGCGAACACCACCGTCGAATACGGCGCGGGCAAGGAGGCCGAGGCCAAGGCCGTCGCGGCGCGGTTCCGGGGCGCCCAGCTCGTGCCGACGGCCGCCGCGGGCGTCAAGGTCGTTCTGGGCAGCACGTACGCGTCCGAGCCGACCCTGGCGTCCCCTGCCGCCTCCGCACCGAGTGCGGGCCCCTCGCCCGGGTCGTCGGAGATCGCCGACTCGGCCCGCTCGGCGGACGACAACATCTGCTCGGGTCTGTCGTACGGCTGAGGCCCGTCGCTGCCCAAGGGCTGATGCCCTGACGCTGCCCTACGGCCGAGCCCCTGTCCTCTCCCTACGGCCGGGGCGCCGCCACCCGCCCGTCGTACCGCCTCTTGGCCCACGCCAGCCCGGCCCCGTACAGCACCAGTACGGCCGCCAGCAGCCCGTAATAGAGGGGAGGCAGCGCCGACATGCCCAGCAGCGGGCCGAGCGGTGACGGTGGCAGCAGCAGGCCGATGACGGCGAGCGCGCAGACCGCGCCCCGGATCGGGCCCGGTGCCCGGCCCTCCGCCGAGTGGCGTCCGGCGCGCAGCAGGTACATCACCAGCGCCTGCGTCAGCAGGTTCTCCGTGAACCACCCGGCGTGGAACGCGTCCTGGCCGCCCGGGTGCCCGGAGCCGTGCACCGCCAGCACCAGCACGCCGAACGTGGCCAGGTCGGCGGCGGCGTTGAGCAGGCCGAAACCGGTGATGTAGCGGAGCAGGTCGGCGGGGCGCAGTACCGCGGGCCGGCGCAGCGCGGCCGGGCCCGGCCGGTCGAAGGCGAACGCGAGCTGCACCGCGTCGAAGCACAGGTTCTGCACCAGGACCTGCGCCGGGAGCATCGGCAGGAACGGCAGCAGCAGCCCGGCGCCGAGCATCGCGATGACGTTGCCGAGGTTGGAGGAGAGGGTGATGCGCAGATACGTGGCGATGTTGGCGGTGCTGCGGCGGCCCGCGACGATCGCCCCGTCGATGGCGTTCAGGTCTTTCGAGGCGAGCACGACGTCGGCCGCCTCGCGCGTCACATGCACCGCGTCGCGCGGGGCGATGCCCACGTCACAGGCGTGCAGGGCGGGGAGGTCGTTGACGCCGTCGCCGAGGAATCCGACGGTACGGGGCGGGGCGCCCGCGCCCGTACGGTCCGCAGCCGCGTGGTCCGCGCCCGTACGGTCCACGGCCTTACGCCCCGCGGCCGTACGCGCCGTACCGTCCCCCGCCCGCAGCGCCCCCACGATCCGCGCCTTGTGCTCGGGCGTGCAGCGTGCGAACGCCGTCGTACGGGAGGCGAGGCGGGCCAGCTCGCCGTCCGTGAGGCCGTCGATCCGGTCGGCGGTGAGCACCGCGCCGGGTCCGGTGTCGAGCCCGAGTTCGCGGCAGACGTGGGTGACGGTACCCGGGTGGTCACCGGTGAGGACCTTGACGGCGACGCCGCGCCGCGCGAGGCCCGCGCAGGCCGCGGCGGCGGTCGGGGCGAGCGCGTCGCGCAGGCCGACGAAGCCGACGAGGGTCAGGCCGCGCTCGTCCGCCGGGGTGTACGCGTGGCCCGGCCGGGCGGGCCGTTCGGCGACCGCGACGGCCAGCAGCCGCAGCCCGTCCGCCGTCCGGTCGGCGACGAGCCGGGCCAGGCGCGCGCGGGCCGCGTCGTCCAGGTCGGTGTCCCGTCCGTCTTCACGGGCGCGGGCGCAACGTTCCAGCACGTCTTCGGGCGCGCCCTTGACGACGAGCGTGTGCACGCCGAGCCGCGGTCCGGCGCCGCCCACCGTCGCCGCGTCCGTACGGATCACCGCGCACGACGTGCGGCGTACCGGGTCGAAGGGCAGGGCGGCGACGCCCTCGTACGCCAGCAGCTCGTCGAAGTCGTCCTCGGCCGCCTCCAGGATCGCCTCGTCGAGGGCGTCCGGCGTGGGCAGCTCGGCGAGCTGGAGTGTCCACAGGCT
The DNA here is from genome assembly GCF_001279365.1 of Streptomyces sp. NRRL F-5755. Taxonomy (NCBI): domain Bacteria; kingdom Bacillati; phylum Actinomycetota; class Actinomycetes; order Kitasatosporales; family Streptomycetaceae; genus Streptomyces; species Streptomyces sp. NRRL F-5755. The sequence goes on from NZ_LGCW01000035.1 coordinate 17,669, forward strand.
GTTGACGGCCGCCCAGTGCAGCGGTTCGGGCGCGGGCCGTCCGTCCGGGGCGAGGGAGCGGTCCAGGACCGGGCGGTCCTGGGTGAGGGTGCCGGTCTTGTCCGTGCACAGCACATCGATCGCGCCGAGGTCGTGCAGCGCGGGCAGCCGCTTGACGATCACCTCGCCGCCGCGCGCGAGCAGCGCCGCGCCCCGGGCGAGCGCGGTGGTGACGATGACGGGCAGCATCTCGGGGGTGAGCCCGACCGCCACCGCGACGGCGAACGGGAGCGTCTCCAGGCCGCGCCCGCGCAGCGCCGCGTTGGCCATCAGCACCAGCGGCGGGGTGAGCAGCATGAAGCGGATGAGGGTCCAGGAGATCCCGTTCACCGAACGGTCGAAGGCGCTCTCGCGCGGGCGGCGCGGGGCCTTGCGGGGCCCGGACACCCGGTGGGAGCCCGGCGCGCCGGGGCCGGCGCCCCGCCCGCCCGGCCTTCCGTACGCACCGCCGAACAGCGTCTCCGCACCGGTGGCCAGCGCCACCGCGGTGGCGCTTCCGGAAGCGACACTGCTGCCCTGGAAGCACAGCTCGGGGCGTTCGAAGAGGCCGGGACCGTCGTACGTACCGGCCGCCGAGCCCTCCCGGGCGTCCACCGGATACTTCGCCACCGGCGCCGACTCGCCCGTCAGCGCCGCCTGCCGCACCGTCAGCCCGCTCGCGCGCAGCAGTCGCAGGTCGGCGGGGACCAGGTCGCCCGGGCCGAGGCGGATCACATCGCCCGGCACCAGCTGATCCACCGGGATCTCCCGGGCGGCTCCGCCCGACGGGGCCCGCCGCTGCACCGTCGCCGTCGTGGCGATCAGCTCGCGCAGCGCCGCCGTGGAGCGCTCGGCCCGGTACTCGCCGCTGGTCCGCAGCACCGCGCTGACCACCACCAGTACGGCGATCACGCACGCCGTACCCCAGGACGCGACGATGGCCGAGACCAGCGCCAGACACAGCAGTACGGTCGTGAACGGGTCGCGCAGGCTGTGGACGAAGCGCCAGGGCCGACCGGCCGGCCGCCGCTCGGGCAGCGTGTTCTCGCCGTACCGCAGCAGCCGTTCCTCGGCCTGCGCCTCGGTCAGGCCGCGCGGACCGCTCTCCAGGAGGCGCAGGGTTTCCAGTGCCGTCAGGCCGGGGGCGTCCCGCAGGGCGGCGCCGCTCTCCGCCCGTACTGCCGGTGGTACGAGGTGCGCGTCCGGCTCCGCCTCCCCCTCCGTACGTGCGGCCGCGGAGCCCGCGACCTTCTCAGGCGCCCAGGCCACGGACGCGTCCCGGCACCGCCGGTCCTTCGGACCCGCCCGCCCGGTCGGTCAGCTGCCCCACCAGCCACCGCACCATCGACACCACATCGGGGTCGTCGACCAGGTACACCACGCGGCGGCCCTCCCGCCGCGACCGCACCAGCCCCGCCAGCTTCAGCTTCGCCAGGTGCTGGCTCACCGCGGGCAGCGCTCCGCCCACCCGCTCCGCCAGCCCGCTGACATCGCACTCGCCGCCCGCCAGCACCCAGACGATGTGCAGGCGCGCGGGCGAAGCCAGCAGTCCGAACGTCGCCGCGGCCTCCGTCAGCACCTCGGCCGACGGATCCGCCACGTCCTCGACGCCACTCGTCACAGCCGCTCTCCATCCGCCCATGGCCGGGCCCGTGCCCCCGAAAGGGCCCAGTCTAGGCGCCGGGCCCCGGGCGTTCCCGTACGAAAGGCGCCCCGTGTGGGCGTGCGCCCGGTAGCGCCCCGAAGCGTCGGGCGAACCCTGGGAACCCAGGCGAAAGCCCCGGCGCCGAGCCCGGAGGCCCGGAGCCGGGGCTCCGTCGTCTGGTCGGGGGAAACGGCATCGGGGGGACAAGCCGTTTCCCCCGATGGTGGACCGGGCCCCCAAGTCCGCGCCGCCAGTCAGGGGGGAAGCCGCGGCGTGGACCCCGCAGCGGGGCGCTGGCCCGTGCCCGGCGAATTCCTGCCAGATTCGCCGGACACACCACCATCCTGCTCCGGCCGCCGCATGCGGGCCGCTGGCAAAAGACCTCGCTCCAGGGGCCTTTGGTCCTTAAAGTCCTGATCAGCTGATCTACAGGCCCCAACCGGCACCGCGCCCCGGCGCGGCCCGGCACCAGCCCGCCCGGGTACCCCCGTAGCCGTCACCGACTCCACCCCTGTGGCGGAAGTGGTTAGACTCACCCCGCCCGGCACCGGGGAAGGGCGGGGCGGGAGCTGCCGTAGGGGAGACGGGACAGTCGGATGGCGCAAGCGAAAAAGATCGCGTTGTACGTGGTCGCCGTCTTCGTCCTGTACACGATCATCACGTCTCCGGCGCGCGCCGCCGATCTCGTCCAGATAGGGTTCGAGGGCATTTCGTCGGCCGCCCATGGCGTCGGCGAGTTCATGACCCAGCTGGTCTCGTAGAGCGCCCGGCCGGTCCGGTCCCGCAGGGTGCCCGGCGATGCGGCCGGCGCCACGGGACGTACGGCGCGGGCCCGCACGACGAACGCACGGAGGACCGCCCAGTGATACGCCACCTGGTTCTTTTCAAGCTCGACGAGGGCGTCGAACGCGACGAGCCGCGCGTCGTGGCCGGGGTGAAGGCGTTCCAGGAGCTGGCCGACCAGATTCCCGAGCTGGAGTTCTGGGAGTGCGCCTGGAACATCACGGACCGGCCGATCGCGTACGACTTCGCCGTCAACTCCGCCGTGGCCGACACCGACGCCCTCAAGCGCTATATCGAACACCCGGCCCATCAGGCCGCCGCCGGGCAGTGGCGCGAGTTCGCCACCTGGGTGATCGCCGACTACGAGTTCTGAGCCGCGGCCCCGGCCGCGCGCCCCTCGCCCTCTTCACGGGCGGGGGGCTTTTCGCGTTCCCGGGTGAGGGACCAACTCTGCGATCAACACGGCGTTATGCGGTGCTTGCACACAGTGCACATGTCTTGTGATGCTATGACCTGCTATGACCGCTTTTGCCGGATGGATGGACTGAGAAGGGTGGCGTGACCGTGACGGCCCGAACTGCGCCCAAGGCGCCATCCCGCGAGAGCCGGAGCGCGGACACCCGGGCACTCACGCAGGTGCTGTTCGCCGAGCTGTCGAGCCTGGAGCCGGGCACACCGGAGCACGCCCGGGTGCGCGCCGCCCTGATCGAGGCCAACCTGCCGCTGGTGCGCTACGCGGCGGCACGTTTCCGCAGCCGCAACGAGCCGATGGAGGACGTCGTCCAGGTCGGCACCATCGGCCTGATCAACGCCATCGACCGGTTCGACCCCGGGCGCGGGGTCCAGTTCCCCACCTTCGCCATGCCGACCGTGGTCGGCGAGATCAAGCGCTACTTCCGGGACAACGTGCGCACCGTCCACGTGCCGCGCCGCCTCCACGAGCTGTGGGTGCAGGTCAACGGCGCCACGGAGGACCTGACCGTACTGCACGGCCGGTCGCCGACCACCGCCGAGATCGCCGAACGGCTCAAGATCGGCGAGGACGAGGTGCTGGCCTGCCTGGAGGCGGGCCGCTCGTACCACGCGACCTCCCTGGAGGCCGCGCAGGAGGGCGACGGGCTGCCGGGACTGCTGGACCGCCTCGGGTACGAGGACCCCGAGCTGGCCGGGGTCGAGCACCGCGACCTCGTACGGCATCTGCTCGTCCAGCTCCCGGAGCGCGAGCAGCGGATCCTGTTGCTCCGTTACTACAGCAACTTGACGCAATCTCAGATCAGTGCCGAGCTGGGGGTGTCGCAGATGCACGTGTCCCGGCTACTGTCGCGGAGCTTCGCACGACTGCGGTCCGCAAACAGGATCGAAGCCTAACCAGGACGGGCGACCCCGTCCTGCACGGATATGTCGACTTGGCGCTACAGCGTGTTGCCGACATGTGACATTCTGCAGGAACCGCGTTTGCCGTGGCGTCGCCTCCGGTATTCAGGTGGAGGCATAAGTTCTCGGTTCCGCCGCGGGCCGAGGGCACCGCAGCGACCCGACCGCGACCTCAAGGGGGTGGCATGTCCGTAGAACTGGGCAGCTCGAAGGTGCTTCCCGCGATTCCCGCGCCGGCATCTCCCGCGCACGACGACGACGCGCTCAACACCCGTACGCTCTCCCGCTCCCTCTTCATGCGACTGGCCACGCTCGACCCGGACAGCGCCGAGCGGGCGTACGTCCGCGACACACTGATCGAGCTGAACCTGCCATTGGTGCGCTACGCGGCGGCACGTTTCCGCAGCCGCAACGAGCCGATGGAGGACATCGTCCAGGTCGGCACGATCGGTCTGATCAAGGCCATCGACCGTTTCGATTGCGAACGCGGCGTGGAGTTCCCCACGTTCGCGATGCCAACCGTGGTTGGCGAGATCAAGCGGTTCTTCCGTGACACGTCCTGGTCGGTACGCGTGCCGCGCCGGCTCCAGGAACTGCGCCTGGCCCTCACCAAGGCCAGCGACGAACTCGCCCAGAAACTCGACCGCTCCCCCACCGTCACCGAACTCGCCCAGTGCCTCGGCGTGTCCGAGGAGGACGTGGTCGACGGCCTGGCGGTCGGCAACGCGTACACCGCCTCCTCGCTCGACTCCCCCTCCCCCGAGGACGACGGCGGCGAGGGCTCCCTCGCGGACCGCCTCGGCTACGAGGACAGCGCCCTCGAAGGCGTCGAGTACCGCGAGTCCCTCAAGCCCCTGCTGGCCAAACTCCCGCCGCGCGAACGTCAGATCATCATGCTGCGCTTCTTCGCCAACATGACGCAGTCCCAGATCGGCGAGGAGGTCGGCATCTCCCAGATGCACGTCTCCCGGCTGCTGACACGCACGCTGGCGACCCTCCGCGAAGGGCTGATCTCCGACTGATCGCACAGGTCCCGAGGGACCGGCCCCGGCCTCCGACCGACCGGCCCCGCACCCCCACCCACCGCCTCGCGCACCACCACACTGCGCACTGCGCACCGGGCCTATGCAACTGACTACCCGTCAGCAACACTGGCCCGATGCGACGGACCCACCGCGCCCCACACATCCGTACCGCTCGCGCCCCTCACATGGCGCGCACCCTTCTCCCCACGGCCGCCCTGTGCTTGGCCACGCTGCTCTCCGCCTGCGCCGCCGACGGCCGGGGTCACGCGGCGGTGGGCGCCGCCGGTCCGGCCGACGGCCGCGCCCCGACGAAGCCGGTGCCGCCGGGCGACGCCATCACGCTGACGCCGTTGGACGGCGCCACGCCGGAGGGACGGCGCGGCGACTCGCCCTCCGAGGACGCCCCCTCTCCCGAATCCGGCTCCGGTATCCGTACGGGTACGGACACCACCCCCACGCGCACTCCGCCCGCGCCGTCGCCCCCCGGCCACCGCGCAGGGCCCGCCGCACCCCCGAGCGGGACCGCACCCGGCAGCCCGCCCAGCGCCCCGCACGGCACCCCACCCGGCGCTCCGTCCTCACCGGCACCCACTCCCACCCCGGAGCCCAAGCCCAAACC